>JAKQEA010000171.1 GCA_029558715.1 Bacteroidota bacterium
TGGGCTGTTGGGGGGAGGGAAGAATGACGGCAGTAGTATCCACTGTTTTCATTACGGCAGCAGAATCATTTTGCAACCATGCTTTATAGTAGGCAGCATACGCAGCTTTAACAGAGTCAATTTCCCTTAGATAAGAAGAACCGGGTTTCCCGTTTTTCACCCTCCATACCTGGTCAACCATCGGGCCCGTATTTGCACCTCCTAGCAAGTGCATGTGAATATGAAAAGCAGATTGACCGGCATCTTCATTGGTGTTAATAGCAAGGCGATAACCTGTTTCAGCAACTCCCAGTTCTTTTGCCATTCTTTTTGCCGCTAAAATCATTTTAGCGAGAATGCCGGCATCTGCTTCAGTCAGGTCATTTATGGTTGGTATTCTTTTTTTGGGGTAAATAAGAATATGCACCGGCAGTTGCGCTGCTATACTTTTTACCACCATAACATCATCATCCTGGTACAATATTCTTTCCGGGTATTTGCCGTCAATTTCGCCCTGGAATGGGGAGCGTCCGGCCAATTGTTCGGCTTTCTTTTTTTTGAACATTTCAGATTGACAATAAACTGCCGTTGCACAAAAGCTCACTAAAATTAGTGTTATTATCTGTTTCATTTTATTCATTAGTTTATTTCAATAATTTTCATTTTCCGGCTTAATCTATAAAGTCAAATTAAATCTGATGATTACAAGCAATGCTAAAATGCTGATAAGGGCTATCATACCAAAAATTAAATAATCACTTCTTCCTATAGTCTCCGTTTGCTTCATTTTTTTTTGAAATATAAATGCAATCAGGTAAGGAAGTGAAAACAGAAAAGCATATCCATAAAAGGTTGTGGGCTCATAGAGCGCAGACATGGCGTTGCGGATGATGCCGAAAAACAAATAGTCACCGACGACCGCAACAGAAATAAAAATAAATGACACCCACAGTGCGCCCCTGATCAGCGACCTGCCTCTGTATTTTTTCAAACACTTGTAAATAACATATCCCCACAATACAGGAGAAGCAGTCAGCATAAGAGTAATTCCCAGGTTGGAACTAATACTCCAGGGATACCAAAGTAGTAAGTTAACCATCCAATACGTTGCAAAGGCCATAACAAATGTTACCGCATACCATTGCTTACTCATATTCATATTGTTCTTTTCGGTTTGCATAATAGCCAATGTCTGCTTTTATCTAATCTGCATCATAAACAAACGTATATTTCTTATTCAGGTTTTGGACCATTATTACCTCCATCCAATGTCATTTTCTATTTTCCGCCTGCCTGCTTTTTCCAGATAGTGAAATAATTGCCATAATAAACAGTTTCAGGTGTTGTGTACTTCCAGTTTCCCCATGTATAGCCCAACTCACCTGACTTTGCAACATCTGCCCCAACCGGAGCCCATGATATTGTCTTTACATCATTGCTTCTATCAAATGATTTCTCAAAAGCAGCTTTTCCGATAATGGGTAACTTCCCTTCGCTAAGTTTTACAAAACCGGTATCAGCGTAAGCAAGAAGGGCAGAGTTAAATCCTTCCTTTGCCGCAAGCTCACTCATTGAAATATCTGCATTGGTTATCTGCTGTTTTAGTTCTTCTCTGTTATCTGCGGCCTTCTCATTGCATGAGATAAATAAGACCAGCAAAATAAAATATGTCTTCATTTTTTCTTTTTATAATGATACTGTGATTGTAAGTGAAAACTTCCGTCAGGCTGTGGGATCAGCATCCTCTTTATAAAAGAGCCGTCTTCCAGGAAAATATAATTCCATTTAAGAGATATTCCTCCCGGCAAACTATTCAGCTCCAGAGTTTTCAACGAATCATTCCAGTTGCCGGTGAGGGTAAACATGGCAGGGTTTGCATTGTCCACCTGTACAAATTCAAGACTGTTTAGCCTTTTTGACTCTCCCAGAAATGCTTCGCCAATAACCTTGCTTCCCCGAAACTCAAATTCAAAATTTTCATGTACATATTTTCCGTTGTAAACCGGCTGCCATACAGCTTTTCCTGAAAAGGATTGCAGTTCCGCCCCCGGCCTTGCCTGGAAAGTTGCTTCAATATCCCATTCACCAATCATCTTTGCCAGGTCTGCGGTTTGCGAAAAGACAAATGAAAGGCTAAATGCAGCTGCAACTGTTAAAAATATTCGTTTCATAAATATTAATTGGTTCGTTTACTTTTTTCCCATTCTCCCTGCGGATTCAGCACATGCATTTCAATATATTTTCCGGTACCGTCTTTAATAAATTTTATCCTGCCGGTTGAAAACTGTTCAATTTTAAATTCATCATTGCCATCTGCTATCAGCTTCAGTTTTGGCGCAACAATTTTCGGACCGCCTGCGGTCTGCTCATTTTCTGTAATAATTCGTTGTGAATATAGTTGTCCTTCCTCACAGGTTACTTTCCTGTTGCCGTAATCTCCGGCATATTTCATACACTCACCTGCGGGTGTTTTACCGGAATTGTTACCGGAGTTAGCAGGTCCGTTTGAATTGCCAAACGGAACCATTTTCAATAAATGATTCACCATATCTATCGTAAGCAGGTAATTTTTTAAAAAAGCATAACCAAAGTTGGCAGCAGGCATTCCCCCGGTTTTTAGAATAATATCGGGATCGGTTATGGAAACAGCGCCAACCTGTATTTTTCCTGACAGGGATGCCCTGTATAAATCCACTTCACCGCTGGCCATCCTTCCTTTGGCAAAAAAGGTTGGTTCGCCTTTGAGGCTCAGGATAGGTTTCCATTCCATCGGCAGGGTAATGAATGAAGGAGAACCTGAGTCAAAGTGAATGGGAATTTCTCTGCCATCAATCTTTCCTTTCAATGCAAGGATTCTTGATAAATCCACTTTTACCACTCCCTCTTCATTTTCCTTCAGCTCGCCTTTCTTAATTATGATTTTTGACTCCGGGTAATTAATTGTAACAAGATGCCCTTCGAAAGTGCTTAACCCAAATATGCCATCATGCTTTGAGGAGGGGAATACTTTTTTAAAATCAACAGAAACGGCTTCTTCATTCTTAGATTCAAAACCATTGACGCTGAACAGCGGGATGTCAATATTTTTTGCCTGGATGGCATTGGGATTGTTGGGGCTTCCAAACGGAGAATAACCTTCTCCTTTCAGGTCAAGTGCTTTGGCAAGTGAATCGTTCAGTATTACTCCTTGTGCCCCCGTATCAAATATAAAGCTGAAATCTCCCTTGCCATTTACCTTGGCTTTTACAATCAGCCGATTTATATCAAGGGTAAAAGGGATTTCAATTGTGCCTTTCTTTTGAGCACAGGATGTAAGTGAAAATAATATAACAGTAATACTGCAAATCAATTTTATCATAGTATCAGTTTTACAAAATGTTTTGCTGAAATGATTTTTTATAATGCTTTTGCCTGTTCCAATAATTTTTCCATATTCTTTTTCTGCGGCTCAGATGGTGCATTCTTTACTGCTTTTTCAAAATACTTAATGGCATTGGCCTTATCTTTTTTGGCGAGATAATACCTACCCCAGCCAATAGATACATGCCATGCATCCGGAAATTTCTTTTCATTCTCCGCAAAGTATTTACCGGATTCTTCTATGTTGCCTGCATTAAGTGTATTTCTTCCCTGGTTATATACTTCAACATAGTTGCCCAATTTAATGGCGGTATTAAAAGCATCAGTTGATTCCTGTGTCTTGTTCTGCTTTTTCAGAATATTACTTTTGGTAATATGATTAGCGAAAGTGGGATTAATGCGTATGGAGTTGTTTATCCAAATAAGAGCTTCATCAAGGTTGAAATTGTATTTTACACAATACTCAGCCGCCTGGTTCCAGGCTTCCCAATTGAATTGCTGCCCGCTTCGCAATTCTGTGCGAAAGGATTCCAGCGCAATATTGTGAGCATCCATTTCAATTCTAAAGGATACCTTCAGATCTTCCCATTTCAATGAAAGTATGGTATAATTGGTTTGGCGTATATCAAAATCCCATGTAAGCCATTCATGGTATTCAGCTTTCTCCGGCTTTACTTTAAAACGCAGCACATCTTCCTTTGCATTATAGGTAAATGCTCCCCATGCTTCACTGAAAGACGACAGAATAATCGTCCATTCATTCTCCGATGGAATCATAAACACGCCGTATGTTCCGGCTTTTACCGGGTTGCCGTCCAGTTTTGCATCATGCGTAAGGTAAAGTGTGGTGTTTTCATTGGAGCCTCCCCGCCAGGGATTTGTTTCATTATTATAAGGAACGAGCTGGTCCCATATCTTTCCACGACGGGATGTTTTGCCATCAGGAGCTGTGACATCGGTACTATGATAAGTGATGGTTACTTTAGAAACGCCAATGCCCTGTGTGGTGGAGCAATATTGATTGTCTCCATCAGGAGGCGAATTGAGAAATTGTGCATTGCATGCAACCGGTATTAGCAATATGAAAAAAAATCTTTTTAGCATAAATAGCTTTTTAATTAGTTCAACAATCAGGGTTTAATTTTTCTTTATGCGAACTTGAGTACCATAATATTTATCATCCACTTTTCCATCCTGGTCAAAATCTTCCAGCCCCCAGAAATAGGCGGTATCATTTTTTACCTCTGTCCTGTATGCATACCTTATATTACCGCCTGTTGTATCATTCATAATTAATGAATCGCCTGCAATCTGCCATTTGCCGTAAGGATTATAAAACAGACTGTCTTTTTTGGAGTAATGCTCTGAGTTGTAAGTGCCATCAGGTCTGAAATGTGTGATGATGGGTTTTATGCCAATAACATCAGCCCAATTGGATGCATTGGCTTCAAAAACTGAATCCCTGTCGCTGTTGCCGGCGCTGGACATTTCCACTTTCAGGGAATGGCTTATCCAGTCACCGGTCAGGTTATCCTTTAAAGAACTTGAATTTTCGTTGCTGTCTTTGCAGGCTGCAATCATTGTAACCACAGCAATCAGTAAAGTGATAGTCGCTTTCATCAGTTAAGTCTTTGGTTATTTAATAGTAAGAATCATGTAAACATTACTTCGTTTATAAATTGTTTTTGGCATGGGCGTATGAACAAATCCATACTTCTCATACAGGTGAAGCGCATTGGGCAGTTCCGTTTGAGAATACAGTTCTATGGATTTTGCTTTCTTCAATACACCTTCAAAAATTGCCTGCCGTACTAATTCATTACCTATACCATTCCCCCTCTTGTCTTTCTGTACAGCCATTTTGGTCAGTTCAAAACCAGTTTCGCTTACTTTCTTCATGGCAACACAACCCACTACTTCATTTTTTACAAGTGCAAAAAGAATAAAGCCCCCATCATTGAGAATGTATTTTCCGGGATTACCCAATACCTCCCTGTCAATATCTTCCACCGTGAAATACTCCTGCAGCCATGCCTCATTAAGGCTTTTGAAATAGGGAGCATATTCTGGCTTGAAATGTTCTATCAGTACTTTCATTCTGTCATGCTTTCTTTTGAAAATCCAAAACAAATAATTTTAATTCCTGGTCACCTGACACATCAAAATAATCAAACCGGAAATGCTGATCGCTTTCAATACTCAGTACCACTTTCCACATTTTATCAGTAACCTTTTCCATTGGGTCATCGGACAGACCAAGAAAATTAATTTGATTTGTCTGGCTATTCAGCACACCCTTTGCGATAAAAAAGGCGGTGGATGAGTTATCTGACCATACCGAAGTATATACCTGCCGGATATTGCTATAACCTATCAGTGAAATGAAACTAAAGGGCATTTGCATTTGCGTGCCTGACCCCTCCAGTTGGACAAACCTGCCATCGTTCACCCATTTTGCACTGGCAATTCCCTCATCTGTTGCAGCAGGTTTGCCGGGTCCTTCCGGCCAGTATTTACCTATGAAGTTCCATTCGCCGGTCAAAGCATTAAGCAAGGCGTGATATTTACCCGGCTTTGAATGGTCATCCCAATTGATTTTCATTTCCTTCATATTACCATTGTTTGTAGTAGAGTAGAAATAACTTTTGCAGCCGGAAAACAGTACAAGTATGAAAATGTATTTTATCATGATATTTCTATCGTATATTTTTCTATGCCCTTAGTTTGATGGATAAATGGTTGTAGCAGGAAATGTGAGTGCGAAGCCATACCAGCGGGAAAACATCTGCAACGGCTTGTCAGGATTGATAACCTTTCGCTTTTTGTTTTCAACTCCTTTTTCCGTAATGACAAATCCATTGTCAAGATGGATTTCACTGCCCTTCATGGTAAAACTTTTTGCATCAGTAAAAAAAGCAAAGGGGACACTGCTGGCCTCATTGTTATAGACTACTAACCTTTTGCCTCCCAAATCCTCAATAATCACATTGGCACTGTCAATTGCCTTTGATGGATAAAACCTGTAATTATTACCGCTCCATACACCAAGGCCCAATGTCATTTTAGGAAGCCGTGTATCCTCCCTTGCAATGGTTCTCATAAACTGTTTGCCCAAATCAGCCTGGTTTTTTTTATTTGGATCCGGCAGATAATCAGGAAGGGTTTTTACCGTTAGCTGATAGAATGGAGCTTTGGAATAAATGCTCATATCAGATATGGCAACTTCCACATTTGCCGATTTCAGCAGTGCATCTTTCACGGTGGAATAAAGAAGGTTCATAGCAGGCAACTTTTTCCCTTTTGATTTCCCATATACACATTCACCAGTGATGTGGTTCCAAAGTGAACCGGTTTCATAGTCCTTCAGTATTATCATGCCATCGTAGAGACCGGCCCCTTCAAAATGATAATTCGTGTTGCCGACTTTGGTATAAAATCCCGCCCCGCTGTTGCAGGCAAGGCAAAAAGAAATCATCCATGCTTTTGCATCATCCTTAAACGCCACATGATGATAAGCCATCTGGTCATATAAAAACGCTATCTTCTTTTCAGAAAAATCTGCAATTAATACCCGGTCAGTTTCCTTTACAACACCATCTGTTAAAGCAGCGGATAGCGACACTGTTTTTTGAACCTTGAAGGGGTGCAGTAGTGTTGAGTCAAACAGAACAGCCCTTTTAATATCAAAGTCCTGGGAAAATACCGATGCTGTATAAAGCAGGACTGCAAAGCATAGAATTATTCTTTTCATATTTTTAGTTTTATTGTGCATCAAATTTGATTCGCTTTGATTCTTCATCCAGTCCGCTGCGGGATTTAGATTGCCTTGTATTATTGCTTCCAAACTTATAGGTAAGTGATAACCGTACACGGCTGTTGCGGGTTCTGCCCTGGAAATTCAAATGCTGGTTTTGAAAATTTGTACTGCCCGACCCTTTATCTGTGTTAAGTATGTCAACAATATTCCCCCTGAAATCCCATTTGTTTTTTCCAAGCGGGAAACGGATACCACCTGAAAGAACATAGTAAGGATTGGTTCTTGAAATACCGAATACTTGAGGCGATACATAAAGCCAGTTTAATTCCAGCTTAATATTTTTTGGAATAGAAAAACTGTTATTGGAAACTGCCTGAACCGCATAAATACCCCTGTCGTAGAATACGCCGAGATAATATGATTTTATCCGGGTATAATTGGCATTGATGTTATTAAAAGAGCTCCACCATTTTGTTATTGCTATTGGCAGTGTTGCCGACACAAAATAATTAAACCGGTCATCCAGATTGTAGTGGGAAGCTATGCCAACCTTTGACGAGTCATTTTGCGAAGTGATAAAGGACATCAGACTGTTAGTATGGCTGAAACCGGCAGAGAAATTATACTGTTTAACCTGGTAGGCAAATTCAAAATTGTTTGAATACTGCGGATTCAGGAATGAGTTGCCCTGGTAATAGGTGTATTGGTCAAGGAAAAATATAAAAGGGTTCAGGTTACGGTAGGTGGGCCTGTCAATTCTTCTTCCATAAGAAATTCTTGCTGATTGTGTCTTGCTGATTTTATAACCAATAAAAACAGTGGGGAAGAAATCAACATAGGAACGCTTCACTCTCCGGTTCTGTGTTTCAGATAAGCCATCTGAGTTGGTGTTTTCAATTCTGAGACCCGCCTGGTAGCTGAGCTTTTTAAATTCTCTCCGCAGATTACCATATACTGCGTTTACATTTTCCTTATAATCAAAGTTATTGGTGAAGGTATTATCCGGCACCCATACCTGCGCATTCAGTGTATCAAATGCAACAAGGTTGTTGGTAACGACATAGCTTGATTTAATACCAAAATCAAGCAGGTATTTTCTCCATGCTCTTCCTGAATAATCTGATTTAAATGAATAAACCGAAATATCCACCGGTTGCGTGTTGCGCAGGTATTTGGTATTGAGTACAGCAACTTTATCACTTAGTATGTTGATATAATCTTCGCTGCGGCTGTTTTTGTAATATGAGTAATCTGCATCAAAGGTGAGGCTTGCGCCAAGAGTGTCAAGTTTAATCCTGTAATTAAGATTCTCGGCTGCATTATACCATTTTTGCTTTGCGTCAAAAGTCACCCGCAGAAAATTATCTTCAGTTGTGCCTGAATTGTCAATGTCCGTAGTGCTCAGGGAAGACTCATCAATATTGTTATTAATATAGCTGGCGGAAAATCCGAGTGTTCCTTTTTTTGTGACATTATAATCCAATCCGTATTTAAGCGAAATATTGTCGGTCTCGGTTTGCCGTGTATTGGACTGGTCAAAGAAAGATGTTTCGCCGTTGTAAGGAATTGTTCTTGTCAAACCTATTCTTCTTTCTGAATCAAATTGCTGATAGTTGCCTGTAAAGAACATCCCCACTTTACCTTTTGCATAGTTCAGTGAAAGGTCGGTATTATACCTGTTGTTCCAGATAAAGCCGGTGCCAAGCGTCAGTTGGCCATTATACCCTTTCTTCTTTATCCTTTTGGTGCTGATGTTAATGACACCGGCATTACCTGCAGCTTCAAACTGGGCCGGTGGATTAGAAAATATTTCCAGCTTCTCCACGGAATTGCTGGGCAGGCTTTTCAAATAGGAAGTAAGTTCCTGTCCGGTAAGAAAACTTTGTTTGCCATCAATTAAAATTAAAAGCCCCTCCTTACCACGCAGTGTTAAATTTTCATTGTTATCTACTATCACACCCGGGGCTTTTTGTAAAACATCAAACACACTGCCGCCCGTACTTGCAATAGAATTTTCTACATTCACCACTGTTCTATCAGCCTTGACTTCCACAAAAGGTTTTTGGCCCTTTACAATCACTTCCTCCAATGCCTTTACCGATTTTTCAGTAAATACAAGTTCACCCACAGGAATAGTTTCACTGCCTGATGATATGGTAAAGCTTTTGGAAAGAAGTTTTTTGTAACCTACCAGCGATGCGCCGATCATGAACTTGCCGGGCCGGGGAGTCTGAAAGAAATAGTTTCCTCCTGCATCAGTAACAGTAGTTTTTGCAACCGATGAGTCCGGCAGCTTTAATAAATAAACAGTAACATTTACCAGGCCTTTGCCTGTTTCATCTTTAATGAGTCCCGACAAGCCATTCCCGCTTTGTGAGAAACCCACAGCACCTGCTAACAGCAGTGCAACCAGTAAACACAGTTTGTTTTTCATGTCTAAACTTTATTTTTTGTTTTATTATTGTCAGAAAATAGTTTTCCTGATAAGAGTAGCAGGATAAACCCTAATACTGCTTTCATTTTTTGATTTTTTTATTTATTAAAAGGGCCTGTAAAATGCCGGTTCAATACCGTTCATTCTCAGGTAAACAATTATTTCAGCCCGGTGATGTGTAATGTGGTCACGGACAAACATGGCCATCACCCGCAATGATTTGGGAGTTTTTACAAACGGCAATGTGAATTGGGTATCAAAATCTGCATCAGTCATGTTATCAAATCTGGCAATCAGTTTGTCAAATGACTTTGAGAGCTTATCAATAATCTCAGCCTTTGTCATTTTAATTTCTTCATACGCTTCCATTCCTTTAATTAATTCAGGACCATCAAATGTCTTTGCCATCATTACATTATCGGCCTGGTGATTATTGTTATAAATTAGGTGTTTTAACTGTTCGCCGAATGAACGAACTGTATCATCTTTTGATGGCCTGAAATCATATTTATCTTCCGGCATCTGGTTAGCAATAGCTAATGTGTATACCTTCATGTGTTGCATGATTTCCGACATCTCACCACCAAAAACTGATTTAGCTGTTGATACCTGAGTAACAGATACAGCAGATGTTTGAGAGAATGAAATGATACCCGGTAAAAGGAGCATCATGAAAAACAATTTTTTCATAAATGATTTTTTCTGATTAAGAAATGGCCCGGAAAACATTTTGTATAGCTCCCCGATGCTGTCGTGGTAATGACAATCAGCTGACAGAAAAAGAGACTTTTAAAAAGGGGTTGTATTCTGAAATGGACAAACGGGGGATGGGGCCGGGGAATGGGTTAATTCAATTTTAAACGGCAGGTTTCAATTTTTTTGGAGATAGTCTTCAACTCACTGTTGTTCATAGTGAGAGTAGCGGCCTTTTCAAAACTCTTTCGGGCTTCTGCCCAATTTGAAAGCTCCATGAGCAATTCTCCTTTGACAGCATGAAAGAGGTAATAACTTTCCAGGGAATCAGATTTTGAAATATTTTTTAATTCGTCAAGAGCATTTAGCTGGCCATGAACTTTTGATAAGGCAACGATGCGATTTAGCTGAACAACCGGGCTATGGTCAATCCTGATTAACAGGTTGTAAAGGTTAAGAATTTCCTGCCAGTTGGTTTGTTCGTAACTATTGGCAATGCAATGACAGGCGCTGATGGCCGCCTGTATATAATAAGAGTTGATTATTCCTTCACCGGCAGCTTTTTGAAGATAATTTGCGCCGGATTGAATTAATGGGCGGTTCCATAAAGACCTGTCCTGTTCATGTAATAAAATAATATCACCTTCTTTGGAAATTCTTGCCCTGAACCGGGAAGCATTGAAACACATTAACGCAAGCAATGAAAATGTAGCTGAGTTTTTTCCTGCCGGATGTTCGCTCAATATTCTGCTAAGGCGTATGGCTTCAGCGCAAATATCCATGCGGATATGTTCATCGCCTTCAGTGGCGCTGTACCCTTCATTAAACAATAAGTAAATCGTTTCAAGCACTGATTCCACTCTCTGAGTAAGGTTTTCATTGGGTGGAATTTCAAACGCTATATTCAGGTCACGGATGGTTTGCCTTGCCCTTACCAATCTTTTTGTGATGGTGGTTTCTGTAGTTAAGTATGCTTTTGCAATTTCTGAAATACTAAAGCCGCAAAGCGTTTTCAGTATTAAAGATGTTTGAGCCTCTTTGCCCAATTCAGGATTGCAGCATACAAACATCATGCGGAGCAAATCATCTTTTATTTCTGCATCTGAAAACATTTCTTCAATGGCAGTTTCCGCCGTCCATCCCCTTTCAAGAAGGTAGAGGTTATTTTTCGCATACTCCAATTTGTACTTATCCCTTTTGATAATATTCAGCGCTTTGTTTTTTGCTGTACGCATCAGCCATGCCGATGGATTATCAGGAATACCGTTTTCTTTCCAATGCTTCATAGCTTCCACCATCGCATCCTGCACCACATCCTCAGCCATTTCCATATTGGCCGGTCCAAAGATTTTGGTAAGCACTGAAACGAGGTTACCGGAGTCTTTGCGGTAATGGGTTTCAAGAAGGCTATGTATTTCGGACGTCTTTGGCATTATTGATTGCAAGGTAAAAAGTTGTTAGCTTATTCAAACCGCAATTTTTTTCAGGACGATACACAATTCGCCGACCCACTAAGTCAGGCACATTTGCAAGGCACACAAGGTCGACACACAAGGCCAACCTTGCAAAAGAGCCTGACTTGTTCCAGCGCTTCTGGGACACACCCTACTTCGTTGGACACATACTTTCGGTTTGACACACCAAGACGAAGGGCGAACACATAACAGGGAGTTTGCTGCTATGCTGGCAGACGAATATATTCTCAGCTTCATATCGCTATCAGCCCATATCCGGCTTACGGAATTCTATCAGCTTTTGTTGTTACCTTCATCATCAGTTTTTCAATCGGCTGCGGCTCAGGGCTGGACATTATAAAATACCAGCACAGCAGCAAGCCCTGTCCGTTGGTAGCAAAATGACAACACTCTAAAATTCAAAGCGACAAAAAATATTATCGCAAAATGACAAATTATTTAATTGTACCGGGACTTGGAAATTCAGGACCAGAACATTGGCAGACTTACTTTCAAAATTCAGGAGACAATTTTTACAGAATTGAACAACAAGAGTGGGACGCACCAACTTGTGAAGAATGGACATCAACCATTGACAAGAAAGTTTCAGAGTTTGACCTTTCAACTGTTGTACTTATTGGACACAGTTTAGGTTGCTCGACAATTGCACATTGGGCGACAAAATTCAAAAGACAAATTAAAGGGGCATTGCTTGTTGCACCAAGCGACCTTGAAGCACCTCAATACACATTTCCAGCGACAGGTTTTGCACCAATTCCACTTGACAAAATAAACTTTAAGACAATCGTTGTAGCAAGTGCAGACGACATTTGGGTTTCATTTGATAGAGCCAAATTTTTTGCAGACAGTTGGGGAAGCGAATTTATAAATATTGGTAACGCAGGACACATCAATGCCATTTCGGGACACACAAATTGGGACGAGGGAATGGAGATTTTAAAAACACTCGGTTGACAAAATGCACTGCTACCAACATCGGGTTCCTATGCAAGTTGGGCTCGACATTGTAACATCAGCTAATTGCAAATCCCAGCTTCAGTTCCAGCAGAGGAATATCTTTCAGCTTTTGTACTTAACTTCATCAACATATTTTCAATCGGCAGCGGTTATGGGCAGACGGAATACTAATTCCCAACCTGCATAAAGCCCTGCTCGTTAGCGGCAATGTTACTAGACCTCAATTAATTTACTAGGATTATGGCAGGAATAATTCATTTTGAAACATTTTTATTGGCAGGTATTTTACTAAACCTGACACCAGGCAACGATACAATTTTTATTTTGACAAAAAGCATTTCCCAAGGTAGAAAAGCAGGAATAGTTTCAGCTTTGGGTATTGGAACAGGGAGTGTTGTTCATACAATTTTGGCTGCTTTCGGACTTTCATTAATTATTTCAAAATCAATTTTACTATTCAACATAATTAAATTTGCAGGAGCAGCATATCTCATCTACATCGGATACAAAATGCTGACAGACAAATCGCCAATTAAAACTGACGGAGCTATTTTGAAAAGCTCAGTTAACTATTTGAAAATATACAGAGATGCAATTTTTACAAATATTTTAAATCCCAAAGTTGCATTATTTTATATTGCATTTCTTCCTCAGTTCATTGACCCCACTTTACAAAATACTATATTACCATTCCTTACACTCGGAACAACTTTTATCGCAACAGGAACTGCGTGGTGTTTAATATTGGCGACTTTCGCATCAGCAATTTTCAGTAAACTAAAAAGAAATAAAAAAGTGTCAACATACATAAACAAAATTTGCGAACTAACAATGATTGCTTTGGGAATAAAAGTGGCGTTGACTGACAAAAAATAGAATTGTAAAGGCCCCAGCTGGGCGAAGTTTTGAGCGAGGAAAAAGAGCGAGAGCCAACTTTGCCCGTTGCAACAAAAGGCGAAGTTATCCAACCCAAATCCTAACCCGCGAAACTTCGCCAAACGGGGAAACAAATGTAATTGAACCAGTGGGCATCTAAATAATTTAACTTATGGAAAATTCAACAGACAAAGAGTTTTTAAACGAATGTAAAAACAGGATTGACAGTTCCTTCCAACGACTTTATCATTGCCTTGACCAACTTGATAACAATCAAATTTGGTGGCGACCAAATGAAAAAATGAACTCTATCGGGATACTAATTACTCACACTTGTGGAGCTTTCAGACAATGGACAATCACTATCATGAACAATGAAGAAGATGTGAGAGATAGACCAGAGGAATTTATTAACAACAACAAAATCAGCAAACAAGAATTGCTTCAGTTTGCAACAAAACTTAAATCTGATTTTATAACAGCAATAAACAATCTTGACCCTTTACGTCTTATGGAACAAAGACGCATACAGGGGTACGATACAACTCTGATGAGCGCAATCTTCCGTGCACTTACACACGTAGAAGGACACATTGGGCAAATAGTTTTGCTCACTAGAATTCAGTTAGGCAATAATTATAAGATCTTCTGGACACCACAGACAGATGAACAAAGAGCCGAACGAAAAAACAAACATTAATAAATTGAATAATTACAGCCTGTTTTCCCGCAGTTAGTAACTGTCTGACAAATGAAAGACAAAAACACTGATGGTAACAAGGGCTTAGCGATAGCGGTCATTGTAAAACGATACAGGAAATATGAAACTAATATTAATTTTAACTTTCACGTTATTGGTAAACTATTCATTTGCTCAAATAAAATTTAATGAAAAGTTTGCTGACGAAAAACTTTATAATAAAGCACTGTCAGCCGACAGTGCGATAAAAGCGGGTGAATTTGGGACAGTTCACAGTTTACTTATTGTAAAGAACGGAAAAGTAGTGTTTGAAAACTATTATAATAATTGGAAGCAGGATTCGCTACATCAGCTACAATCAGCAACCAAAAGCATTATTTCAACATTATTAGGCTGTGCCATACAACAAAAATTTATAAAAAGTGAAAACGACTTAATTTCAACTTATAATTCACAATATCAAATTGATAATAATCAAAAAAAACAAATAAGAATCAGTGACCTTTTGACCCAACGACACGGACTTGTCTGGAGCGAAGGAGCTTGGGAAGACCCAAAAAATACCTGGCGAAAAGTTATCAGTGAACAAGGAGACTGGTTTAAAAAAATTCTTGAAGTGCCAATGGACACGGTTCCAGGAACAAAATTTATATACAGCAATGCTGCGCCAACATTGGTTTCGGGACTTGTTCAAACCGCAAGTAAAACGCAAATAGACTCTTTTGCCATTAAATACTTGTTTCAGCCATTGGAATTCAATAATTATTGGTTCTGGCAAGGTAATAATGGACCTCAAAATAATGGAATGGCACTAATTTCACTGACTTCAAGAGATATGGCTAAAATTGGACAACTCTATCTTCAAAATGGTAAATGGGGCAATCAACAAATTATACCCCAGAGTTATGTTCAAATGGCAACTTCGCCAATTGTAAAAGGAGTTGGGTTAAATGGTGCATATAAACAATATGACTACGGTTATTTTTGGTGGAGCAATCCTATTTCACAAGGTGACAAAAAAACAAATGTATTTTTAGCAAGAGGGGCAGGAGGACAAAATATTATCGTAAATCGAGAAGAAAATCTTGTTATCGTAACGACTGCCTGGAATATGCAACAATCGAACAAGGTGCAATTGATTTATGACTGGTATCTGTGTGACTAAAGAAAAGAAACAACGAACCGCTAACACAGGTTTGGCAAAAATGGCGGTTCAGCGCTCCAAAGACAGTTTTGTGGTCGCAGAAAGCTTTGCGCTCCGCATCAACATTTGTGGTGAAAAGCGCCACCTTCGCCAGGCCAGATACCGTTTGCAGAACCACCCATAATCAATAGATACAATGCGAACAGTTATTTTAACAATGACATTTCTTTTGACACTGATACAAACTTTTGGTCAGGCAGAAGAACCGAAACTTAAAATTTCACCCCTGACAGACAACTTTTATATTTATACAACTTACAACACTTACGAAGGAAGTAAAATACCTGCTAATGGAATGTATGTTGTAACTAATGAAGGTGTCATTTTATTTGACACACCCTGGGACACAACACAATTTCAACCATTATTAGATAGTATCAAATTGAAACATAATAAAAATGTGAAAATTTGTATTGCTACGCATTGGCACAGTGACAGAACTGAGGGACTTGAGTATTACAAGAAACAGGGAATTAAAACCTATACAACTAAACAAACAGACGAATTAAGTAAAAAGAATAGCAAAAAAAGAGCTGAATACCTAATTGAAAAAGACACTATTTTCAACATTGAGCAATATTCTTTTGAAACTTATTATCCAGGACAAGGACACACAGAAGACAATATCGTTATTTGGTTTGACAAAGAAAAAATTCTCTATGGTGGTTGCTTAATAAAAGGTGCTGACGCTGAAAATTTAGGTTACTTGGGAGATGGCAATGTTATTGAATACGAAACTACTCTTAAAAATGTGCAGAAAAAATATCCTGATCCAAAATATATAATCGTTTCACACCACGACTGGAACAATATAAAGTCATTAAAACATTCAATAAAATTGGCGAAAAAAATAAAAAGAAAAAACTACCGCTAACGGTTTGGCAATATGGCTGGACGAATAGATGAAGCCCCCAACAGCACAAATGCCTGAACGTTATTCGTAAATAAAAATTATTACTTTCCCGTATAAAAAAAATAGTAGTAAGCCTTTTGACATTTTTTACAGTGCCCTTGCATTTTCACAGGAAGCGGACGGTTATTACATTAACAAAGCGGGTGATTCGTTGAAAAACGAATATCTGCCATTCCGTTAATTTTTCTCTAATAACCTGCTCACAGAAGGTCTTTTAGCTGTCATTGACGCCAGGTTCATACCAATGAAGGAGCTTACCCGCAATAAGCATTGATCTCTCTCAGGTGTTGAATCATTTTCTTACTGTACTTTCATCTTCAGATACGTACCTGCTACCGGCCCATCTCTCACCAATGTTGTAACTATGAGTGGATACACAACAGCATATATAACCGATTCACACAAGAATGTTCAATTCTACCAGAACATTTTGAAGGAACTGGGTTTTGAATTAAAACATGATTCGGTCATTCTTGATTTCGGATGCGGTGCCGGCGGAGAAGTGTACCAGTTAAGGAAAAAAAACTACCTTGCCTTTGGCTGCGATATAGTACCCTTATATGAAGAAGTGCAAAACTTATGCAGGGAAGAAAAACTTACCAGGGAAGATGAAATAATTTTCAGGACTATCGATGTCAATAATTACAGGATCCCGTTTGCAGATAATAGTTTTGATTTCGTTTTCAGCAACCAGGTCTTTGAGCATGTTAAAAATTACCCGGAAACACTTGCTGAAATTTACAGGGTATTAAAACCGGGAGCCTGCAGCCTTCATTTTTTCCCTTCCAGGTACCGGCCCGTTGAGTGCCATGTTTTTGTTCCTTTTGCAGGAATTTTCCAGTCTTACCACTATTTGAAGTTTTGGGCTTTCCTGGGTATACGAAATGCTTATCAAAAAGGATTCAGCTATAAAGAAACAGCTGCTACCAACCATGAGTTCTTACATAAACGTACCATGTATTACACCAAAAAGAAAATTGCGCAATATGTACTGAACCAGTTTAAGAACATATCATTTATTGAACATCTCTTTATTAAGTATAGTGAAGGCCGCCTGAAAAAACTCTACCCCCTCTCACAAAAAATTCCTTTCATTACTTCACTCATAAGAACCTTTCATACCCGGGTTATCTTTTTTACAAAGTGAGAGGTAGCAATAAAAAAACTCCCCGCCATGCAGGGAGTTCAACTATTATTTTCCTGATTCGCTGATTTCTATTCGCCCCAGATATTATCTTTTCCGTCAAGCCACAGTTTTACCAGGTCTGTCGTTACAGATTTTGGTCTTTCCAGCGGGAAACCAAGGGCCCTGTCCCAGCAAAGACTGGCCAATACACCCAATGCACGGCTCACGGCAAACAGTACAGTGTAGAATTCATATTCCACCATACCATAATGCACCAACAAAGCGCCGCTATGTGCATCCACATTCGGCCAGGGGTTTTTTATCTTACCAATAGTTTGCAGGATAGGAGGCACCGTTTCATAAATATTCCAAACCGTCTGTACCAGTTTATCATCCGGCATATGTTTTTTACCAAATTCCATTTGTGCAGTAAACCGCGGGTCGGTTTTGCGAAGCACCGCATGTCCGTAACCCGGTACTACTTTTCCTTCACTCAATGTCTTCTTTACATACTCAGCGATCTGTTCTTTGGTCGGAAGGTCTGTTTTTAATTCTTCCTGCATTTCAAATATCCATTTGATCACTTCCTGGTTAGCCAGTCCATGTAGAGGACCAGCGAGGCCATTCATACCCGCAGCATAGCTCAGGTACGGATCGCTTAATGCAGAACCCACCAGGTGGGTGGTATGTGCAGATACATTACCGCCCTCATGATCGGCATGAATCGTCATATACAGGCGCATCAGTTCTTTGAAACTCTCATCTTCAAAACCCAGCATATGGGCAAAGTTGCCGGCCCAGTCAAGCAATCCATTAGGTTGTATGTGATCGCTGTTCTTGTACTTGCGGCGATAAATATAAGCCGCTATCCTTGGCAGGCGGGACAAGAGTACCAGGCTGTCATCAAATACCGGCAGCCAGTAATCTTTTTTATTAATGCCTTCGGCATATTTTTTCTGGAAGTAACTTTCTGTCTGCAATGCCATCACTCCTACCACAAACATTGTCATCGGGTGGGCTGTTACCGGCAATGCATCAATGGCTTCAAACACATGGGTGGGCACATGGCTTCTGCGCTGCAGGATATTGGTAACATGATTGGCTTCCTCCTCTGTCGGCAATTCGCCGATCATCATCAGGTAAAACAAACCTTCAGGCAATGGTTCACTGCCTCCTGGTGCTTTAGGTAATTTTTGTTGCAGTTCCGGAATAGAATACCCCCTGAAACGGATACCTTCCTGTGCATCCAGCAACGAAGTTTCTGTTACCAGGCCGGTGATACCCCGCATACCCTGGTAGATCTGCGATAACTGCACTTCACCAATCACCTTGTTGCCATGTTCTTTTAATAAGTCCTTGATCTCTGCACCGACGGCTTCGGATTTTGCTTTGAACCTGTCTTTTATGATACCCATGATACCTTATTTTTCGGGGGGAAATAAGAAAAAATTATGAAGGCATAAAATTACACAATGCACCCTGCTGTAACAAAAAATAAGCTTGAAAGTTTGGACATTGATTGCCCTGTTTCACTATTTGGGTGTGCGGCGATATAGCCACCAGGCCACTCCTGCAAATACAATGTTGGGCAACCAGGCAGCAAGCAGCGGAGGGAAATTTCCCTTTATGGCAAATACTGTAGAAAACCGGTCGGACATGATGAACAAGGAAGCAATGATGATACCCAGGGCAAGGTGCATACCACTGCCGCCCCGGGTCCGGCGGCTGGCAATAACAACACCGATCATTGTCAATAATAATACCGCAGCCGGTGTAGCCGTGCGACGATACCGCTCTACTTTTAACGCATTCAGCCCTTCTGTGCCCCGAATTTCTTCCCGGTCAATATACCGGGCCAGTTCCGGTGTGGTAAGTTTGTCTTTCAGGTACTCATCTTTACGCAATTCATCCGGACGAAGAATAAGGTTAATCACTAATGTGTCATGGTTTTTCATTCTTTCGCCAATGCTGTCCACAAACCGCTCTGCCACCCGGTAGAATTTCCATTTCTTAATGGTGGCATCCCATTGCATGGTTTCAGCCCGCAGGTTATACACCATTTTATTATTCCTGATCTTTTCCATGAAAAACCCTCTTGCCGATTTACTGGCTGTATCATAATCCCTGATGCCAACAAAAGTGTTGGTATCAATACGCAGATAATAACAGCGGACACAGGTTCCGAATGAGCGGTTCTTTGTAGGGTCGTTCTTATCAAGATAATTTGTCTGGAAATTGCTCCTAATGATATTGGCCTTGGGTATCCAGTAGCGGCTGCCTACCCAAAGAACAAGTGCCAGCAATACCCCACCAATGATATAGGGTCGCAAAAAACGGTTGTAACTGGTTCCGCTGGCCAGTATAGCAATAATCTCTGACCGGGTGGCCATCCGGCTGGTAAAAAAAATAACAGCGATAAAAACAAATAATGGGAACAGCAGGCTCCATATAAAAGGAACAAATCCTAAATAGTATTTGTTGATGATCTCGCTGGTGCTGAAGTCTGCTTTTACAAAATCATCCGCCTTTTCGCTGCTGTCAACAGCCACGGCTATTGCCGTAAAAAGCAGCATACAAAATACAAAGGTGACCAGGAATTTCTTCAGTATATACCAGTCGATTTTCTGCATCGGCCTCAAAAGTAACTGAAAAACTGTTGATGGAATGTGAAAGGAAGGTCTATAGCTTTTGCTTCAGCCTTACCAGCATTTCGTTCTTCCAATTATTAAAACTCCCTTGCTGGGTCTTTTTTCTCGCCTCTCCTACCAGCCATAAATAAAATGCAAGATTGTGAATACTGGCAATGGTGTATCCTAAGAACTCTTTTGCTTTCATCAAGTGGCGCAGGTATGCCTTGCTGTAATAATTACTCACTTCACAATCAAAGCCATCATCAATGGGAGAAAAATCATGCTCCCATTTTTTATTATCTATATTGATCACTCCATTAGTGGTAAAAAGCATCGCATTTCTTCCGTTTCGGGTGGGCATCACACAGTCAAACATATCTATGCCCATGCCGATACATTCCAGGATATTCCAGGGAGTGCCTACTCCCATCAGGTATCTTGGTTTATTGATTGGTAAATGGTCGCAGCACCAGTCGCATATTTCATACATCACCGGTTCAGGTTCTCCTACGCTTAATCCTCCAATAGCATTACCGGCAGCTTCTTTGGCAGCTATAAATTCACAGGATTGTTTGCGCAGGTCTTTGAAGGTTCCTCCCTGTACTATCGGAAAAAGATTTTGAGTATATCCATACCTGGGTTCTGTGGAGTTGAACTGGGTAAAACACCTGTCGAGCCAGCGATGGGTCATCTCCATCGATTTTTTTGCATAGCTGAATTCACTTCCGCCGGGAGGGCACTCGTCAAAAGCCATGATGATATCACCACCAATACTCCGCTGAATGTCCATTACATTTTCGGGAGTGAATAAATGCTTACTTCCATCTATATGCGACTGAAAGGTCACTCCCTCTTCTTTTATCTTCCTGGTACCTGCCAGCGAAAAAACCTGGTAGCCTCCGCTATCTGTTAATATTGGTTTGTTCCATCCATTGAATTTATGCAACCCTCCTGCAGCTTCCAGCACTTCCAGCCCGGGCCGCAGGTATAAATGGTATGTATTACCCAAAATGATCTGTGCCTTTACATCATTCACTAATTGTTGCTGCGTTACAGCTTTTACACTTCCCGCTGTTCCTACCGGCATAAAAATGGGCGTCAGAATATCACCATGGTCTGTGGTGATGACTCCTGCCCTCGCTTTGGAATGTGTATCGGTATGTTGTAATTGAAATTGTAATGCCGGCATAATGGCCGCAAGATAAAGCGAAACTGTTTTCCACAACCTGTGAAATATATACGCTGCCACAACAACAGCTTGTTGTTACCTTCGCCGCTATGCCACCAATTAACTGGGGAGAGATTCTCTTTTATCTTTTTATTTTCATAACCGCCGTACAGCTTTTTTATTATGGTGTTTTTTTCAGTCGTCTTGCTTTTTATAAGCCCAGGTCAAAAACAAAGACACAGCATCACCCGGTATCGGTCATTATTTGTGCAAGAGATGAAGATGAGAACCTGGCACGCAACCTGCCCGGGGTACTGGTACAATCCTATCCCAGTACGTATGAAGTAGTAGCAGTCAACGATAACTCCCTGGATGATTCAAAGTACATTTTACAGGAACTGAAAAAAACATTCAAGTCGTTGAATGTGGTAGAGCTGACGCAGGAAGCGGTGCATATTTCGGGAAAGAAATACCCCTTGTCAATCGGCATAAGAGAAGCCAGGCATGAAGTATTATTGCTCACCGATGCTGATTGTGTGCCTGCCAGCGAATACTGGGTGGAGAAAATGCAGAATGCCTATGATGAAGGCATAGAGATAGTATTAGGCTATGGGGCCTACCACAAAAAAAGGGGATTACTTAACAAACTGATACGTTTCGAAACCTTTCATACTGCATTACAATATTTATCATATGCCCTTGCCGGTATTCCTTATATGGGGGTAGGCAGAAATTTATCGTATAAAAAAAGCTTATTCTTCCGTAGTAAAGGGTTCTCTTCTATCAATCATATACCCAGCGGGGATGATGATCTGTTCATTAATAAAGTAGCCACTAAATATAATACAGCTGTTGTCATTGACCCGGATGCTATTACCCGTTCCATTCCTAAAACCACCTGGGGTGGCTGGTTAAGGCAAAAATCAAGACATTATACTACTGCAAAATTTTACAAAGCCAAACACAAATTCTTACTGGGCCTTTACTTTGCCACTCAATTCATTTACTACCCTTTATTTGCAGCAGCTTTGATTTTCTTCGACTGGAGATTTGTACTGCCTGTATTTGGTACCCGGTTTATTTTACAGTCAATTGTATTGTATAAATCCATGAAAAAAATGGGAGAAAAAGATCTCTGGCCCTGGTTTATTTTCCTCGATATGTGGATGTTCTTTTATTATATCATCTTTGCCCCGGCACTATGGAAAAGGCCAAGAAGAAGCTGGAATTAAATAGTGTACCGCTGTTTCGATATGGAAATAATACTCAAATACTTTTCTGATTTTACTCCCGGCCAGCTTGAACAGTTTCAATTACTGGGAAATTTATATAAGGAATGGAATGAGAAGATCAATGTCATTTCCCGGAAGGATATTGACAGCCTCTATGAAAAACATGTGCTTCATTCATTAAGTATTGCCGCTGCTTTTGAGTTTGAACCTGGTACAGAGATCATTGATATTGGCACAGGTGGTGGTTTTCCGGGAATTCCGCTGGCTATTTTTTTCCCGGAAGTAAAATTTCATCTCGCTGACAGCATTGCCAAAAAGTTAAAAGTAGTTGATGCCGTGGCAGAAGCAATTGGTTTAAAAAACCTGACCACCCAACATACAAGAGCAGAAGAAATAAAAAACCGGAAATTTGATTTTGCTGTATCAAGAGCCGTTGCCCCGCTAAAAGAGTTATGGAAATGGAGCAGGCCCCTGTTGCAAGCCAAACCCAGAACCAGCAGTTCTGAATTACAACCAGGGCTTATTTGCTTAAAAGGCGGGGATCTTGCAAAAGAAATCCAGGAAAGCGGCACAAGGCCACGAATGATAGAAATCACTGAATTGTTTGCGGAAGATTTCTTTAAAGAAAAATACCTTCTTTATGTCCGCAGATAAAAATTACCAGTTTGTGGTATTGTTAGTACTACTTTAAATGATGAACTTTAAGTAATGAGACAAATCTCTGTTTTCATAGTAGATGATAATAAGGAGCTGAGAAATGCGCTTGAAGAAATCGTTACCATGTCTGAAGGATATAAATGTGCAGGTACGGTAGGTTCAGCAGAAGATGCAGTAATCCAGATTCCCATCTTAAAGCCGGATGTTGTACTGATGGATATTAATCTCGGAACAGAAGAAAGCGGAATTGATGTGGTAAGAGTACTAAAACCCCGTATACCAGATACTAATTTCATGATATGCACGGTGTACGAAGAAGATGAAAAAATATTTGAAGCATTAAGTGCCGGTGCCAGCGGGTATATTTTGAAAAAAACACCTCCCGGCAGAATGCTGGAAGCTATCCGGGAACTTTACGAAGGCGGAGCTCCCATGAGTAGCCAGATAGCACGGAAAGTTGTAGCCGCATTTCAACAACAGCAAACGCAACATGCAGCAACAGAAACTGAAAAACTGAATATGCTTACCAACCGGGAAATGGAAATCCTCGAACTCCTTTCCAGGGGTTTAATGTATAAAGAGATCGCTTCTCAAACATTCCTGAGCCCGGAAACAGTCAGAAAACATGTTTATCACATTTACGAGAAATTACATGTAACCAACAGGGTGGCTGCTGTCAATAAGTTTTACGGAAGGTGATTTTTGCAGGATTTTGCGGGAAAAATCGGTAAAAACCATTAAAAATACCACAAAAGTGGTATTGTCTCGTTTTCTATTGCCTGTTACTTTTGAAATGAAAATTCAAATTATACGGACCATTAGCCATTAAACCTGATTTTAAGCAAGCAAACAGGGCCTTGATCAAAACCGTTAAAAAAGCCTCCGCGATTAGCGGAGGCTTTTGTTTTAATAGTTTATATCCTACCATTTAATCTCCAGTTTGTTATTCTTTCTGTCTATATCCGCCATCCTTAATGAGGGGTCAATTTCCACTATTGAAAAATCGGCCAGTTTACGGGTTGTCTCTATTGTATAGGTGTTATGTGTCCATTTCCATGGTTCATACACTTTCCTGGTAATGGCTGAGTCTTCAATTGGTTTCTCTCCATACATAAGATTCAGCGGAACGTAATGCAATTCCTTACTGCCATCTTTAAAAGTTAGCTGGAGATCTATTGGCATTGGCATCAACCCGGCCCTGTTTATCCTTACTTTTGTTTTGCCTCCTTCTTCCCAAAGACTATCGATGCTGTAATCAATCGTCTTGATAGAATTTACCCAGTACTCTTTGTACCAATCCAGTTTCATATCACTGACCTTTTCTGCTATACGGATAAAGTCTGCTGCATTGGGATGTTTAAATTTCCATTGTTTGTAATACTCGAGTAATATTTTATCCCTCACCGGCGCACCTGTTATGTATCCTAACTGTTCAAGAAATACAGCCCCTTTAGAATAAACGGCTGCACCATATGCTGCATTGGTATTGAAGTGATCTGCATGTGTAGTTAATGGCTCTTCTCTTCCGCTCTTTGCCAGGGAATAATAACCCCGGTAAGTTCCATCAAACGGAAAAGCTGTACTATTCTCCAGAAAGGCTGTTACCAGGTCTTCCGCATAAGTAGTGAATCCTTCATCCATCCAGCCATACAATGATTCATTATTTCCCAATATCCCGTGATACCAGTTGTGCAACCACTCATGCAGCCATGCTCCCGGGCCAATCAATAATGTGGCCATGGGATATTCCATGCCGCCATCACCACCATGAATAAATGTATACTGCCTGTACGGGTAGACGCCGAATTTTTTTTCTATAAAAGGCAAAGCCTTTGCTGCATCGTCCAAAATTTTCTCCCACCCGGCAGCAGGTGCATTGGTAGGCTTATATAAAAGATGCAGTGTTACACTATCATTCACCTTTCTTGTTTTGTGTATATACTCCGGGTCAGCCGCCCACATAAAATCATGGACATTAGGTGCAATGAAACGCCAGGTAAGTTTATCACCTGCAGGCCGGTTTACTTTTGAACCGGCATTTTCATATCCATAACCTATCTGATTAGGATTTTGCAAATAACCGGTTCCCCCTATAATATATTTTTTGTCGATAGAAATGCTAACATCATAATCGCCCCATACGCCATAGAACTCCCGGCCTACATACGGAGTGGGATGCCAGCCTTCATAATCATACTCACATAGTTTGGGATACCACTGGCTCATTGAGTAACGAACTTTTGAAGTGGGGTTATCTCTTCCGCTTCTTCTTATCTGCAATGGTACCTGTGCTTCAAACTCCATGTCAAATACCACTTTTGATTTAGGGAGTATGGGCTTGTCCAGTTTTACTTCAAGGATCGTTTCCAGTACTTTGAAGGTTTGTGGACGGCCATTCATCTTTAAAGAAATGATCTTCTGGTATCCGATCTCATCGGGCTTCAGGTTCTGTATCCTGTCCTTAACCCGCTGATCCCAGTCAGGACCACGACCTGCAACAATCGTTCCCTGCCTCCTGCTCCGGGTGTCCATCATACTGCCCGGTTGAAAGGCATTAAAATAAAGATGGTAAAACACCCTGGTCAGTGTATCGGGAGAATTATTCCAGTATTCCAGTTTTTGTTTACCGGTGAATTGATTGGTCTGTATATTCATATCAATACTCATCACATATTTTACTCTTTGCTGCCACCGGTCAGGCTGGGCAACCAGGTTTATTGATACAAAAGAAAGGGCAGTGGATAAAACTAACAGTTTACTCATTATAATACAATTTGAATTGGTAAATTTCGCCAAATACATGTTATGACAAAAACAAAATTGATTGACGGTTATCCGTTTGTAAAATATGAAAAGAACACATTTAATGAGGAAGAAATGATAGACCGCAGCCGGGAGTTTTACGTATGGATGGACAAAAGAAGAACAGTAAGGGATTTTTCAAATAAGCCGGTACCAAAAGAGGTGATCGGAAATTTACTTCTGACCGCTTCTTCTGCCCCAAGCGGTGCGCACAAGCAACCATGGTTATTTTGTGTAGTAAGTGATGCAGCGATAAAAAAGCAAATCCGTACGGAAGCGGAGAAAGAGGAGTTTGAAAGTTATAACAGAAGAATGCCGGAAGAATGGCTAGAAGACCTTCGGCCATTGCAAACAAACTGGAACAAAGAATTCCTTGAAATTGCACCGCATCTGATAATCGTTTTTAAAAAAACCTACGAGACCAGAGAAGATGGCACTAAGGGCAATGTATATTATGCCAATGAGAGCTGTGGTCTTGCCTGTGGCTTTTTACTGACAGCTATTCATCATGCAGGCCTGGTTGCACTAACACATACGCCTTCTCCTATGAATTTTTTAAGTAAAGTGCTGAACAGGCCAGAGAATGAAAAACCTTTTCTGCTGATACCTGTTGGCTACCCGGCAGAAGAGTGCTGGGTTCCTGATTTAAAAAGAAAACAATTGAGTGAAGTATCCGCCTGGTACTGATCAGCCTTTACCTTCAACAATAATGACAATTTCACCCTTTACTGTTTTTTCCCTGAAATAAGCTGCTACATCTTTCAGCATGCCTCTTTTATTCTCTTCAAATAACTTGGTAAGTTCACGGCTTACACTGCACATTCTTTCTTCTCCAAAACAGGTAATAAACTCTTCCAGCGTTTTCACTAATCGCAAAGGCGACTCATAAAAGATCATTGTTCTTTCCTCTTCAGCTAGTTGTTTCAATAAAGTTTGTCTTCCTTTTTTTAAAGGCAGAAACCCTTCAAAACAAAAACGGTTAGCGGGAATACCACTATTGACCAATGCAGGAACAAAGGCAGTTGCCCCGGGCAGGCATTCTACTTTCACTCCCACTTTTATACATTCCCTCACCAGTAAAAAAGCAGGGTCTGAAATGCCGGGAGTACCCGCATCTGTAACAACAGCCATTTTTTTGCCTTCCAGTAACTGGCTGACTAAATGATGCAATACTTTATGCTCATTATGCTGATGATAGGGAGAAAGCGGTTTTATAACCTGGTAATGATTCAGCAGGTGTGAAGTCGTTCTGGTATCCTCAGCCAGGATAAGATCCACCTCCTTCAGCACTTCCAGAGCCCGGAGTGTAATGTCTTTAAGATTGCCTATCGGGGTGGGAACTAAATACAACATGGTTAAATTAGTTAACCGGTTAACTGTTTAATCGGGCAAGTCCCGATTAACTGATTCCTAGTTAACCAATACCTCAAAGTACTCCATCACCGGGTTGCTCAATAATTTTTTGCTGGCCTCTTCAGCAATAGCTTTTGCTTTTTCAGGAGAATCAGCATTTACCTGCAGGGTGATATTTTTTCCTACTCTCACATCTTCCACTCCACTCAGGCCCAGGTTTTCCAGGCCGCCCATTACTGCTTTCCCCTGCGGATCAAGCAATTCTTTCAGCGGCATTACTTTTATCTGAACAGTATAGGTCATGCTATTTTGTTTTTGAAAAGCAAAGATAAGAGAACATATGCCACCACCATTACCGGTACTGCCAGCCATTTCAATAAAACAATTGAGAGTACCGCAATGATAATAAGTAAATAACGGGGGATATTATGCTTTATACTGTAGTCTTTAAATTTCATCGCCATCAGCGGCAGAGTGGATACCATCATGTAAGAGAGAACAAACACCATTGCATAAAGAAACCATTTATTCAATAACAGGCTGAATACCCATGCTTCATTCACATTCCAGTATATCAATGGTAATGATGCCACAAACAACCCAACAGCCGGTACAGGCATTCCTTTGAATGAGTAAGACTGGCTGTTATCCAAATTAAATCTTGCTAAACGCCATGCTGCTGCACAGGGTAGTACAAAAGCCGGTAACAACCATAAAAAAGATACATCCAGTCCGCCTTCTTCCTGGGCAAAACTCAAGCGGAGAAACTGGTAAATAATCATTGAAGGAGCTACTCCAAAACTTACCACATCGGCAAGAGAATCCAATTGCTTACCCATTTCAGATGTGGCATTGAATAGTCTTGCAACAAAACCATCCAGGAAATCAACAACAGCAGCAATACCGATAAATAAGGTTGCCATCCATATTTTTTCGGGTATATCGAGCAACTCGGTTCCTTCGGCGCTTACACTTATCAAAATGCCGTTTTGTAGCGTAAATACAATGGCGATACAACCGAAGAAAAGATTCAGTAAAGTGAAGAGATTAGGAATTTGCTTCATGCCGGCAAGATAAATTTATTTTTTCATGAGAGCTTCTATCTCTTCTGCAGTAATGGGGATATTCTTCATCAGGTCCTTACTTCCATTTCGGGTTATCCAAAGATTATTCTCAATGCGGATACCCATTTGCTCCTCTTCAATATAAATACCCGGCTCTACCGTAAACACCATTCCCGCTTTTATAGGTTCGGTTCTTGTACCCAGGTCATGTACATCCACACCCAGGTGATGCGAAATACCATGATATAAATATTTGCGATAAGCCCTGTTTTCCGGATCCTCATTTTTTACATCAGATTTTCTGAGCAATCCTATTTTGAGAAATTGTTGTGTTGCTTCTTCTCCCACTTTTTCTGTATAGTCAATAATGCTGATGCCCGGCTTTAAAATACTTTTTGCATAATCATGTAAATGCAGGCAGGCATTATAGACTGTTCTCTGCCGACGGGTGAATTTTCCATTTACCGGTACTGTCCTTGTCAGGTCAGCACAATAACCACCGTACTCTGCCCCAAAATCCATTAATATCAGCTCACCATCTTTACATTCTTCGTTATTACTTACATAGTGCAGTGTCCGGGCTCTGTCGCCGCTGGCAATAATACTTCCGTATGCCGGACCTGTTGCCCGTTGGCTAAGGAATGAATGAAATATCTCCGCTTCAATTTCATACTCCATCACTCCGGGTTTAATGAACTGCAGCAAGCGACGGAATGTACTATCAGTAATATCTATTGCTTTCTGCATCACTTCTACTTCCAAAGCCGTTTTGATACCCCTCAGTTCTTTCATGATCCGGGCTGCTCTCAAATAATTATGCAGTGGATACCGGCTTTTCATTTCATCAATAAAACGGTAATCCCGGCTTCTCACTAAACTGGCCTTGCGATCATTTTCATTACTGTCGAGGTAAATACTATCTGCCAGGTGAATCCATGGTTGCAGCAACCCATCAATACTGTCCAGCCAAACAATTGTTTTCATGCCGCTGATCGACTGTGCTTCTTTCACCCGTAGTCTCTTTCCATCCCATTTCTCTTTTAATTCATTGGGGCGAACAAGCACCAGCACTTCCCTGTATTTCGGATCAGGGTTATCAGGGAATAAGATCACCATACTATCTTCCTGGGTAATGCCGCTCAACCAGAACAGGTCGCTGTTCTGTTTGAAAGAATAGATCGCATCACCATTGCTGGGTACTTCATCATTACTTACAAAAATGGCAATGGAATTTTTCTGCATCTGGCGAACAAACCGCTCCCGGTTCTGGGTAAAAATGGCTGGGTTTAATGGTAGATATTTCATACGTTTTTTCTTAAATCATTTGTTTAGCACAAAAAGCATTTAAAGATAGGAAGCCTGCTTATCCGCCGGCTGACTTTCATCACAAATCAGTTAATAACAGAAAAAATCAGAAATTTTTTAAATTCTTAGCTCCCATTTTAAATTCCATCAAATATAAATCAATGAAAATGAATGGAAAACATCCTTTTTATAATAATTATTAGGACAATATTAATGTGTCAAACTAACACTTGTATGTAAAAATTTGAGTTTAGATATTACCTTTGTCCCTTCAACAAATGCGATTGCAATATATGTCAGTACCTACCATCTCTTTTCCGACCCAACACTTATCGAAGATTGGCCTTAAGAACACAGAATCAATTCATTATCAATTAACCCCCGAAGAATTAATACAGGATACGTTACGTATTGGTGAGGGAGTTTTAAATGATACCGGCGCCCTGGTTATTCAAACAGGTGAGTTTACTGGCCGTTCCCCCAAGGATAAATTCACGGTGAAAGATGAAACTACCGCAGACGTTGTACACTGGAACGATTTTAATATACCCATTGAACCTAAATATTTCGATATCATATTTGATAAGATTACCGGCTATCTGAACAGTGTGCCTGAAATATGGGTGCGGGATTGTTATGCCTGCGCCGATCCCCGCTTCCGTCTGAATGTAAGGGTGATTAATGAAAAACCCTGGAACAATCTTTTTGCTTATAACATGTTCCTTCGTCCCAAAGAAGAAGAATTGGAGAATTTCAAACCAGACTGGCATGTAATTTCCACTCCGGGATTGAAACTAGATGCTAAAGAATGTGGTACCCGCCAGCATAATGCAGCAATAGTATCCTTTAAACATAAAATGATATTAATAGCCGGCACAGGCTATACCGGCGAAATCAAAAAGGGCATCTTTACCATACTTAATTACATTTTGCCGCATGAAAAAAATGTACTGAGTATGCACTGTAGTGCCAATATGGGCGATAACGGAGACACGGCCGTGTTTTTCGGACTTAGCGGTACAGGCAAAACAACACTGAGTGCTGACCCTAACCGTAAATTGATAGGTGATGATGAACATGCCTGGACCAATGATAATATTTTCAATTTTGAAGGAGGATGTTATGCAAAGACAATTAACCTGACCGAAGAGAAAGAACCGGAGATATATAATGCTATCCGACCGGGTGCACTGGTAGAAAATATTACATTCTTTGCGGGTACAAACCAGATCAATTTTGATGATGGATCGGTTACTGAAAACACAAGAGTTTCTTACCCGCTTCATTTTATCAGCAATGCACAGGAACCATCGATTGGCGGATTACCCAAAAATATTTTCTTTTTAACCTGTGATGCATTCGGTGTATTACCTCCTGTTTCCAGGCTCACACCAGGCCAGGCCATGTACCAGTTCATTTCAGGATATACAGCTAAAGTAGCCGGAACTGAAGCCGGAGTAACAGAACCCAAACCTACTTTTAGTGCCTGTTTTGGTGCGCCATTCCTCCCGCTGCATCCAGGCAAATATGCAGAGATGCTGGGAAAGAAAATGCAGGAGAATAATGTAAATGTCTGGATGATCAACACAGGCTGGACAGGTGGGCCTTATGGCACAGGTAACAGAATGAAGTTGAAGTATACCAGGGCTATGATCACTGCTGCTCTTGAAGGCAAACTGAATGATATGGAATTTGCTATTGACCCTGTTTTTGGTGTTGCTATACCCCAGGCTTGTCCTGATGTGCCTGCTGATATTTTAAATCCACGGAATACCTGGGCTGACAAAAATGCCTATGATGAAAAAGCAAAATACCTGGCTGGTTTGTTTGTAAAGAACTTTGCCAAGTATGCAGATGGTGTGACAGCAGAAATCCTTGCTGCCGCCCCTAAGGCATAAACTGGTTTTATACTGGACGGTTATTTGATATTTCACCCCGTTTCACTCAACATGAGACGGGGTTTTTATTTTATTTAACGACTGCTTATATAGCTGGTAAAATTTTTGATACAACTTTACGTTGATAAATCGTCTATGAACAAACTCATTTTGTATACTATTTTCTTCCTTCTTCCTGCTGCAATTGCCGCACAGACTGCAGATGAGGAGTTATTGGAATGGAGTTCTTCCAGGAGATTAAACTGGAATGATTATAAAGGAAAGCCGGACCCAGCCAGTGATGCGGCTGCTAACACCACTACTTACCTTAGTATTCAATACAAGATCAGTAGTACCGATTTTGGTTACCAGATAAAATCTCTTTTTTCTAAAAACCGCTCATGGGGTTTACATAAATCGGATTATATACTCAGTCATGAGCAGGGGCATTTTGATATTGCCGAAATTTTTGCCCGGAAGCTTCATAAAAAAATGAGTGAGTACAACTTCAACAAAAGAACTTACCAGAAAGACCTGAAAAAGATCTATGAAGACATTACAGATGAAAAGGAGCAAATGCAAAATGACTATGACAGGGAAACCCGGCACAGCATTAACAGGGAAAAACAGGCTGAATGGCTGAAGAAAATTGAGAAGATGCTTAACGAATATTCAAACTGGGCTGATTATTAAAACAAACCGTACAATTCTGCATCAACTTTTCGGATGATCTCACCAAAATCCTCATCCCGTTCTGCAAATTTGTTTTTGTCTACATCAATAATAAGCAATTTACCTTCCTTGTACTCGCCTATCCATTTATTATAATACTCATTAAGTTTTTTCAGGTAATCGAGCCGGATATTCTCTTCATACTCTCTGCCTCTTTTTTGTATTTGTCCTACCAATGTAGGTACTGAAGCATTCAGGTATATAAGCAGATCAGGCGGCTGCACCAGTGTTTTTAATGTCTGGAAAAAGTGAAAATAATTATCAAAATCCCTTTTGCTCATTAACCCCATTTCGTGCAGGTTAGGAGCAAAGATGTTGGCATCCTCGTAGATTGTTCTGTCCTGGATAACCGTTTCTGTTCCTTTCTGAATATCCACCAACTGACGAAGACGGCTGTTCAAAAAGAAAATCTGAAGGTTGAAACTCCAACGGGGCATATCCTCATAAAAATCCATGAGGTAAGGATTATGGTCCACATCTTCAAAATTGGGAATCCACTTATAATGCTTGCTGAGCATCTCTGTCAATGTGGTTTTGCCTGCGCCGATATTTCCTGCAACGGCTATGTGTTTCGGTTTCTTTGCTTTTGCCATGCCCCTGATCCGCCAGAGAGCGGAGAATTTTATAGTTCTATAAATGAATAGGCGTTAAAAGTATTGAATTCTCACTATTCAAATACCGGTAAAAAAAATAAATCAAAAATATTTTAACCCGATAGCCTCTCTTACCAACTCCATGGTTGCCCGGGCGCTTTTACGGGCTTTTTCGGCCCCTTTTTCCATTACTTCTTTCAGGTAGGTTTCATCATTGCGGATTGATTCAGCTTTTTCCCGGATAGGAGCAATGAACCGGACCATGTCCTCACCCAGTTGCTTTTTCATATCACCGTAGCGAATGGTACATTTATTAAAATCCTCTTCAAATTTTTGGATCACCTCATCAGTACTAACCAGTTTCATGAGCAGAAAAATATTTTCGATGTAATCCGGTTTAACTGAACCTGGTTCTGAAGGGCCGCTGTCTGTTTTAGCCTTCATTACTTTCTTGCGGATCATGTCATCATCATCAGACAGGTATAAAGTGGCAAACTGGTTTTCACTCTTACTCATTTTCCCTGCCCCATCAAGACTTGGCACTTTTACCAGTTCACTACCATAATTAAATGCCTGCGGTTCAGGAAACACTTCACCATAGCGATGATTGAAACGATTGGCAAAATTGCGGGCCATTTCCAGGTGCTGCTCCTGATCTTTGCCAACGGGAACATATAGTGCACGGTGAAGAATAATATCGGCTGTTTGTAAAACAGGGTAGGTCAGCAAACCGGCATTCACATTATCAGGATGCTGCCTTGCCTTATCCTTGAATGTTACCGTTTTCTCCAGTTCCCCTTTGTAGGCCATCATATTCAGGTATAAATACAACTCTGACGTTTCATATACATGGCTTTGGCAATACAAGGCCACTTTATCAGGGTCTAATCCACAGGCAATATTCTCTGATAATACACGATGAACATTTGCTTTCAGCTCCTTCGTATCGGGGTGGGTGGTGAGGGAATGAAGATCCGCCACCATAAAGTAACATTCAAACTCATCCTGCATACGAACATAATTCTTCACGGCACCAAAGTAATTACCAAGATGCAGGTAACCGGTTGGCCGGATGCCACTCATTACTATCTTATTCTTCTTTCCCATGCGGCGGCGAAGATAAGAAAATGAGGTCTGATGAGGCAAAGCAGGATGGTCGGTTTTGAATCAGGATTTCTGGCTGCGGGCTTCAGGCTTCTGACTATCTTTGTTTTATGGAAGTGAACGATCAACTGGTGGAAAAGCTGGCTCATCTTTCCCGCCTGCAGTTTAATGAATCAGAAAAAGCTGAAATTAAAAATGATCTTCAGCGAATGATAGGTTTTGTAGAGAAACTGAATGAATTGAACCTGGATGGGGTTGAGCCATTAATGCATATGAGCGAAGAAGTGAATGTGCTGAGGGAAGATGAAATAAAAGGCTCCGTTAGCCGGGAAGAAGCCTTAAAGAATGCTCCTTTGCATGACGAACAGTTTTTTAAGGTTCCCAAAGTGATAAAAAAATAATATGACACAGGGCATCATTCATCTGGAAAATATTCAGAAAAGTTACTTCATGGGCAAACATGAATTGCAGGTACTGAAAGGTGTATCGCTTGATATTTTTAAAAATGAATATGTAGCATTAATGGGGCCTTCTGGCTCCGGCAAAAGCACATTGATGAATATTATAGGCTGTCTTGACACCCCTACTGCCGGCAGGTACATTTTGAACAATAATGATGTAAGTGAAATGAAAGATAATGACCTGGCAGAGGTCCGTAACAAGGAGATCGGTTTTGTCTTTCAGCAATTCAACTTATTGCCACGGCTTACCGCCGCTGAAAATGTTGCACTCCCATTGGTCTATGCCGGCATGAGCCGTAAATTGAGGACAGATAAAGCGATGCATGTATTGGATATGGTAAATCTTACTGACAGAAGCCATCACAAACCGAATGAACTATCCGGCGGACAATGCCAGCGGGTAGCAATAGCCAGGGCACTGGTAAACGACCCATCAATCATTCTGGCCGATGAACCAACCGGAAATCTTGATACTAAAACCTCCTACGAGATCATGGAAATCTTTAATAAAATTCATAGCAACGGCAATACCATTGTTTTGGTAACCCATGAAGAAGATATTGCCAATCATGCCCATCGCATTGTCAGGCTCAGGGATGGAATGATTGAAAGTGATAAAAAAAATGAAAACGTTGGGGAATATACGCATCATTAATAAGCATAAAAGTTCATCCTTTTCTGTTTTCAGTACAACCTTTCTTTGATAACATTTGTTTTGACATATTACTCTGCAATACCATGGCATTTAAAATTTATACCAAAACAGGCGATAAAGGAACTACCTCACTGATTGGAGGAACAAAAGTCCCTAAATCGCATCTCCGTATTGAAGCATATGGTACAGTAGATGAATTGAATTCTTATATCGGGCTTTGCCGTGATCTGCTGACAGATGATAACAGCTGTTCTATTTTGCAGGAAGTTCAGGACCGGTTGTTCACTATCGGATCTTCCCTTGCCTGCGACCCGATAAAAGAGCCCAGGATGCGGATACCTGATCTTAAAGAAAAAGATGTAGAGCTGCTTGAAAAGGAAATGGATAAAATGAATGAAGGCATTCCTGAAATGAAAAGTTTTATCCTGCCGGGTGGGCATACTACTGTTTCTCATTTGCATGTAGCCCGTTGTGTTTGCCGCAGGGCCGAACGTTGCTGCGTAAGACTGGAACTGGAAAGCCTGGAAGTAGAACAGATAATTCTTAAATACCTCAATCGACTCAGCGATTATCTTTTTGTACTGAGCCGCTACATCAGTCACCAGTTAAATGCCGGAGAGATACCCTGGAAGCCAAGAGTTTAATTTTATCCTGCATGGCGGCCGCAGATGAATTTAAATTTTACTACTTTACCAACCATTTTATCTTCAGGTCCGACATATAATATGTATCAGCACTTAGTAATTAGTAAACTGATTATTCATGAGGTTGCAATTATTTCTGATTTCTACAATACTGCTTTATACATTTAGCAGCTGCGAACCATCGCCAGTTGATCCTCCACCCGGAGGGCCTGTTATATTAAGAGACACTACAATTGCCAATATTGCTTACGGACCTGATGCCAGTCAAAAGCTGGATCTTGGCCTGCCTGCTAACAGAACTTCAAATACACCGCTTGTGGTAGTGGTGCATGGCGGTGGCTGGGCCACTGGTGATAAAGGAGAATTAAACTGGCTGCTCAACGGTTTAAAACAAAGAGGATTTGCCGTCGCCAATATTAATTACAGGCTCATTCTTACTTCCCCGGATAATTATAAAATGCAGGTAGACGATCTGGATAGTGCCGTTCAATTTACATTGAGGCTGGCAGCATTGCATACTTTTAATGGACAGAAGTTATACATCACAGGGCATAGTGCCGGTGGTCATCTTGCTCTTTGCTATGCCTATACAAGAAATGCTGCCGGCAAAGTAAAAGCAACAGGTTCGTTAGCAGGTCCCACAGACCTGTTTGCCATGTCATACTACAATTTCAATATTTATAATCCAATATTAAATCCGTACCTGGGAATTCCTTTAATACCTGTTACCCCTGTATCTGAACAGCGCTATAAAAACTGCAGTCCGCAGTACCAGGCAACTGCATCATCACCTGCCACTATTTTCTTTCATGGGGAACTGGATATTATTGTCAATCCTGATCAAAGCAGTGGTTTGTATGCAAAGCTTGGAACATTAAATGTTGACAGAAGATTGATTAACTATCCCCTTACTTTTCATGATTGGTGGGCAGATGGTGTAAAAGTGGCAAATACGCTGGACGAACTAAAAACATGGTTCAATAACCATCCTTAAAAGTCAATCATCAAACGATCTTCCCGTCTTTCATATGCAGCAGCCTGTCACTAAGCTGTGCCAATTCCTCATTGTGAGTAACGATCAGGAATGTCTGGTTGAATTTATTCCGAAGATCAAAAAAAAGCTGGTGTAATTCCTTTGCATTAGCAGAGTCAAGGTTACCTGTAGGCTCATCCGCAAAAATGATATCCGGTTTATTGATCAATGCCCGGGCTACGGCCACCCGTTGCTGTTCGCCGCCTGATAACTGATTAGGTTTATTCTCCATACGTTGAGACAAGCCCAGCATAGTCAGTAATCTCTCAGCCTCGGTTTTTACTTCTGCTTTTTTTCTACCGGCCAGCCAGCCTGGAATACAAACATTTTCCAATGCAGTAAACTCGGGCAACAAATGATGAAACTGAAAAACAAAGCCAATGTGTTTATTTCGGAAAGCAGCCAGTTTCTTTCCGGTCAATGTACTGATTACAGTATTATTCATGCTTACCTCCCCCATATCAGCCCTGTCCAGAGTACCCAAAATGTGTAAGAGTGTACTTTTCCCGGAACCGGAAGGCCCAACAATAGAAACCACTTCTCCCTTACTGATCTGCACTTCAACTCCCTTCAGCACTTCCACTGTTCCGTATCGTTTATAAATATTTTTCCCCGTAATCATCACTCAAATATCTGCAAATAGAACCCCACGGCAAAACCACAATTGTGTTACCCGGTATTTTTTTTAAGAAATCCTTCAAAAAACCGTGTACAACTAAGGATTTGGAAAATTCGTTAATACAACTACATTTGCGGAAAATTAGGGGGTACCACCGATAGTGATGGAGTACCAAAAACCTTATTCAAAAAAACAAAAACCCTGAGAAAAGATGTTTTGGACTTTAGAATTAGCCTCGTACCTGGAAGATGCACCATGGCCGGCCACCAAAGATGAGCTGATAGATTATTCCATCCGCTCAGGCGCCCCCATTGAAGTGGTAGAAAACCTGCAGGAGTTGGAAGATGAAGGTGATGTATATGAGACCATTGAAGACATATGGCCTGATTATCCTACCCAAGATGACTTTTTGTTCAATGAAGATGAATATTAACCTCTGTCCCTAAAAGAGAACCAGGTCCAGAAAATATTAAATATAATAAGTGCTTAAAGTATAAAGCCTCCGTTATGGAGGCTTTTGATTAAAAAATACTTTTAAGTTACAGAAAGCCGAAACTCCCCTGCCTATCGGGAGGCAGGCTTTAGGAGGTTTGTGTGTCTACTCCCAGCTTTTGCATCACTTCGTTGCTTACCCCGGTTGTTGAATAACCGCCATCATGGAACAGGTTCTGCATGGTTACCATCCTGGTCAGGTCGGAGAACAGGGTAATACAATAATTAGCACAATCTTCCGCACTGGCATTTCCCAATGGAGCAATAGAATTGGCATAATCGAAGAAATCGCCAAACCCCTTTATGCCAGTACCGGCCGTTGTTTTGGTTGGTGATTGAGAAACTGTATTAATGCGAACTTTCTTTTCCACTCCATAGTGGTACCCGAAACTGCGGGCTATAGATTCCAGCATGGCTTTAATATCTGCCATATCAGTATAAAACGGATACGTACGCTGTGCTGCCATGTAGGTCAACGCCACCACACTGCCCCATTCACTAATCGCATCCAGCTTTTTGGCCACGGCCAGCATTTTATGAAAAGACATGGCTGATACATCAATGCCTTTCATAAAATAATCATAGTTAGATTCAGTATAAGGAATTTTCTTCCGGATGTTCACACTCATGCCAATAGAATGCAACACAAAATCAATCTTGCCTCCCAGTATTTCCTGCGATTTGGTAAATAATGTGGTCAGTTCTTCCACATTGGTGGCATCTGCCGGAATGATCGCTGACTTTGTTTTTTCTGCGAGTTTATTGATTTCGCCCATTCGCATGGCGATAGGGGCATTGGTCAGTACAATAGAAGCTCCTTCTTCGTATGCTTTTTCAGCTACTTTCCACGCAATAGAATTTTCATCCAGTGCGCCGGTAATAATTCCTCGTTTCCCTTTTAAAAGATTATATGCCATGACAGTTGTTTTTGTGGTGGTAAAAATAAGAGATATTTCTAAGCTGCCGGAAACAGCATCTTAATAATAAAAACAAGCAGAAACGTATATGTAAAGATCAGTGCCAAAACAGCACACAGATAAAACAAAAAGTTTCGCATTGATTCTTTTGGTTTTATCACTTGTTGCAGGTATTTATAAATAATATACACAGGTAAAAGTGACAAAACAATTATACCAAGAATGAGTATTCCTTTTAGTTTCAATTGCAACGATTTTATTTTCAACTGACAGTTGCAATATAAGATTGTTGCTTTTATGATGAAAATCATTGACCGGTTTGAATTCGCTAGTCAATACTCCCCTACCTTTACCAAATCCCAACTCTTTTTATGCTTCAGTCTATAATATGAATGTAAGAACAATCATTACCGGAACCGGCTGTTATATACCTCCCGTCGTAAAAACAAACAGAGATTTTGCCTCACAGGAGTTTTATGGAGAAGATACCCACCGTATTACTACTCCAACAGAAGAAATTGTAGAAAAATTCCAGGGAATAACCGGTATTGAAGAAAGACGATATGTACCCGATGATATGAACTCTTCTGATATGGCTGTGATCGCTTCCAGGTTAGCCATAGCTGAAAGCGGTATTGACCCCGAAGAATTGGACCAGATCATTTTAGCCCACAATTTTGGTAATGTAATCAAGCATACCATTCAGACTGATGTGCTGCCAGCACTTGCCTCACGGGTAAAACATAGCTTAGGTATCGGGAATCCCAATTGTGTAGCATATGACATTTTGTTTGGTTGCCCCGGGTGGGTACAGGGTATCATTCAGGCAGATGCCTATATAAAAGCAGGTATTGCCAAAAAAATACTGGTGATAGGAACCGAAACATTAAGCCGTGTACTTGATAATTACGATCGTGACAGCATGATATTCTCAGATGGCGCCGGTGCAGCCATAGTGGAAGCAAGACCGGCTTCCGAAACAAACAGCAGCATTCTATCATCAAGTGTACAAAGCCATTGCCTGGATGAAGCCTATTATTTATACCTCGGAAAAAGTAACTACCCTGATGCTGATCCAAAGATCCGGTATATCAAGATGAAGGGCCGCAAAGTATATGAGTATGCTATGCAACATGTACCGGCCGCTATGAAAGACTGTCTTGACAAAGCAGGTATACCAATCGGTGAACTCAAAAAAGTTTTCATCCACCAGGCTAATGAAAAAATGGATGAAGGCATTATCCGTCGTTTATTCAAATTGTATAACATCAAAGATATCCCTGAACATATCATGCCGATGAGTATCCATAAACTGGGTAATAGTTCAGTAGCTACCATTCCTACCCTCTTTGATATGGTCAAAAAAGGATTATGGGATAAGCATGAATTGCAAACCGGAGATGTCATCATGTTTGCTTCTGTGGGAGCCGGCATGAATATCAATGCAGTTTGCTACCGCATGTAATGCCCGGCAGCAGCCACTTCCTCTCTTTCCTTTATCTTCGCAGCAATTAAAAGAAGCAAGCGAACATGACGATTTCTTACAAATGGCTGAGTGAGTATTTACCTTTAACTGTTGAGCCTGAAAGATTGAGCCGGATCCTTACTTCGATAGGCCTGGAAGTAGAAAGTATGCACAAATATGAAGAAGTAAAAGGGGGGTTACAGGGCTTATTGATAGGAGAAGTATTGAGTACTGAAAAACATCCTAATGCCGATAAACTTACACTGACAAAGGTGAATGTGGGTAACGGCGAACCATTACAGATCGTTTGTGGTGCACCTAATGTAGCCGCCGGGCAAAAAGTAGTAGTAGCCACTGCAGGTACAACTATCTATCCAACTACCGGCGACCCACTGACAATGAAAGTTGCCAAAATCCGAAATGTAGAAAGCCATGGAATGATATGCGCAGAAGATGAGATAGGGCTGGGTTCTTCTCATGCTGGTATCCTGGTATTGCCAGCTGATACAAAAATTGGAATTCCGGCTAAAGAATACTTTCAGCCGTATGAAGATATAATCTACGAAATAGGCCTTACTCCCAACCGTATGGATGCCATGAGCCATTGGGGTGTGGCCAAGGATGTATGTGCTTATTTAAGTCATCACGACAAAAAAGACCTGAAACCCAAACTGCCAACCAGTAATAGTTTTAAGGTCGATAATACATCCTTTCCTATCGATGTAAAGGTGGAAAACCTCAAAGCTTGTCCCCGTTATTCGGGAGTAAGTATCGACAATGTAACGATCAAAGAATCACCAAAATGGCTGCAACAAAAATTGAAAGCTATAGGACTGCGGCCAATCAATAATATTGTAGATATTACCAATTTTATCCAGCATGAAACAGGTCAGCCTTTGCATGCTTTTGATGCAGATGCAATTGCCGGAAGAAAAGTGATTGTAAAGAACCTGCCTGAGGGAACTCTCTTTGTTACGCTGGATGAAAAAGAACGAAAACTCAGTGCTGAAGACCTGATGATATGTGATGAGTCAGAAGGTATTTGTATTGCCGGCGTATTTGGTGGGTTGCACAGTGGCGTCACTGAAAAAACAAGAAGCATTTTCCTGGAGAGTGCTTTTTTTGATGGTATTACATTGCGTAAAACATCGTTCCGGCACGGGCTTCGTACTGATGCCGCCAGCCGGTTTGAGAAAGGCACTGATATTTCTGCTACTGTTAATGTACTCAAACGGGCTGCTAACCTGATAAAAGAGATTTGTGGCGGTGAGATCGCTTCTGAAATCGTTGATGTATACCCGGAGAAAAAAGATAAAAAAGAAGTAGCTGTTAAATGGCACTATATCAAAAAATTGAGTGGTAAGAATTACCATCCGGATGCTGTAAAAGATATACTCAACAGTCTTGGTTTCGAAATAATCAAAGAGGGAATTGATGAATTAAGAATAGCTGTACCCTATCATAAACCTGATATCAGCCTGCCTGCTGATCTAGTAGAAGAAATCGTACGAATTGACGGGCTTGATAATATTGAAATACCCGAAGCTATTACTATCACCCCGTCAGTGGAAGAGAATTATGCCAAAGAAGTATACCGGGAAAAAATAGCCAATCAACTGGCAGGGATGGGCTTTAATGAAATGATGACCAATTCCATCACCAATGCGGCTTATTATTCAGAAGATGAATTGCAGAGTATGGTAACAATGAAGAATAGCCTTAGTGCAGAACTGAACATTCTTCGTAACTCACTTTTTGAAACCGCTCTTGAAGTGGTAGCGCACAACCTCAATCACAAAAATAACTCGCTTCGATTATTTGAGTTTGGAAAAGCGTATAATACCTCCGGGCCGGGTTTGTATGCCGAAAATGAGGGGCTTTGTATAGTTATATCAGGCAATAAAAATGCTGACAGCTGGAAGCAAAAAGCTACGTCTTCCGATTTCTTCCTGCTTAAGGGAATGGTGGATACAATACTGAGATCACTTGGTATAGTAGCGTACTCAACAGAAATACTGCAGGTACCAAAACTGGATAATCATATTGTTTACAAATCAGGCGACCGGGTTATAGCCGGAGCCGGCGAAGCAAAAAAAGCAATACTGGATAAATTCGGAATCAGGCAATCGGTTTTTTTTGCAGCGCTCAACTGGCAATTATTATCTGAACTGGCGGCTAAGCAAACCACCACTATACGGGAGATACCTAAGTACCCGGCTGTACAAAGAGACCTGGCTATGATTGTTGCCAAAGACCTGGCATGGGAGAAAGTGCAGCAATCCGTGCAAAACATTAAGCTAAATAAACTGCAGGACATTAAACTCTTTGATATATTCGAAAGTGAAAAACTAGGTGCCGGGAAGAAATCAGTGGCCATTAACTTTACATTCCTTGATGAAGAAAAAACCCTGACAGATAAAGAAATTGATGGGTGGATGAATAAAATAATGACCACCCTGGAAAACGATTTACAGGCAGAGATCAGAAAATGAGTACTACAGAGCAACATCTGAAACGAATACAGGAAAAACTTCAGTTATTATTGAAGCAGCATGCTGCATTGCAAAAAGAAAACAGCAGGTTAATTGAGGAGCTGAAAATTGCTACACAGAAAACCTCGGCACAACAGAAGAATGTGGAAGAGTTGAAACAACAGGTAAGTGTGCTAAAATTAAATACCGGTGAAATGAGTGAAGCTGATAAAAAAGAGTTTGAAAAAAGAATAAATAACTACCTGAAAGAAATTGACCGTTGTATCGCATTGCTCAGTGAGTAGCTATTATACCCGCTTAACAAGGTTCATTTTCATTTCATCACCACCCTGTGAAAGCTCCAGTGTATACCTACCATAAGGCAGATCATTTAGCCCGGCCCATGTAAGTTCTTCTTTTTCTTTGGCAATGTTTTTTTCAAGGGTACGACAGATACAGCCGGTATCGTCTTTTAAAACACCACGGAGATGGTTACCCTTGGGAGCAGTAAGTTGTAGTTTTAATACATCAATAAAAATTGATGATTTGATTGTAGCGAACATAAAGGCAAACGTTTTTTGATAAAAGCGTTTCCCACAGTGTGGACCTTAACTTCCTAGCTTTCAATGTGTAAATGGATTTCTTTTATAGAGGCATCTAAGCTAATAAATGAATTTTGAAAATACAAGTTTTATGAGTGAATTAATTGCAATCTCCGCCCTGATAGGCGACAGGACCTACCGGATAAAGATCGACCCGAAGGATGAAGAAGTAGTGAGAAAGACCCTAAAGACGATCAATGATAAGATTATTGAGTTCAAAACACAGTTTGCGGGCAAGGATATGCAGGATTATATTGCCATGGTAATGATCTGGTATGCTACTGACCAGCAGGCTGAAAAAAAGTCGGGGGCGGACAATGAAAATATTGCCGAAAAATTAAGTGTGATCGAAAAACTCCTTGACAGCCAGTTAAATGAAAAATAAGTCCTCTTCACAGAAATAAGGGGCTGAACCAGCCCAAAGGCTGAAAACATGAAAAAATTGGATAAAAGCACTGCAATACCTGATTTCATCCATTAAGTCCTGTTTTGTATCTTCGCTGATTACATAAACTTCTGTAATCCTGACAGATGCAGGTATGAAGTTTATTTTAAAAAATAGCATTGTGCAACAATTAAACAAAAACATTCATGGATCCGAATATACTATCCGTCATTATAGGCGCTGCTGCCCTTATTGTGGGCATCATAGCGGGTAAGCTGATTTTTGCCAAAAACACCCGTAAACAAATTGATGAAGCAGAACTGCAATCGCAAACAATTCTGAAAGAAGCTGAACTCAGAGCTGAGACAATCCGGAAAGAAAAGGAACTGGAGGCTAAGGAAAAGTTTGTGCAGATGAAGGCTTCTCACGACAGGGAGATACTTGACAAAAACAAGAAAATTAACGATACAGAAAACCGTATCCGCCAGAAAGAACAATCCATTAACCAGAAAGAAAGCAACCTTGACAAGCAAATAAAAGAAAATGAAGCTATCAAGGAAAATCTCAGCCGCCAGATAGAACTGGTAAACATCAAAAGAACAGAACTGGAAAAACACCAGGAAGAACATATAAGACGACTGGAAAAAATATCCAATCTCTCTGCCGAAGATGCAAAAGCCCAGTTAATAGAAAGTCTTAAAAACGAAGCCCATTCAAAAGCACTGGCTTTGCAACAGGAAATAATTGAGGACGCCAAACTAAAAGCCGGAAAAGAAGCCCGGAAGATCGTTATACAAACTATACAAAGAACGGCCGCAGAGCAGGCCATTGAAAACTCTATCACTGTTTTCAACCTGGAAAGTGATGAGATAAAAGGGCAGATCATCGGTCGTGAAGGCCGGAATATCCGTGCCATTGAAGCAGCTACAGGTGTAGACCTCATAGTAGATGATACCCCTGAAGCAATTCTGTTATCAAGTTTTGATCCGCTGCGCAGGGAAATTGCCCGCCTCAGTTTACAAAGACTGGTGGCAGACGGTCGTATTCACCCTGCCAGAATTGAAGAGGTAGTTGAAAAAACAAAGAAACAGATTGAAGAGCAGGTAATGGAGATTGGAGAAAGAACCGTTATTGAACTGGGTATTCATGGACTCCATAAAGAACTGGTAAGAATGGTAGGACGGATGCGTTTTCGTTCTTCATACGGTCAAAACCTGCTGATGCATAGCCGGGAGACAGCCAACCTGTGCGCCACCATGGCTGCAGAATTAGGCTTGAATCCTAAACTGGCAAAAAGAGCCGGCTTGCTTCATGATATTGGAAAAGTGCCGGATGAAGAAAGCGAATTAAGCCATGCCCTGCTGGGTGCAAAACTGGCTGAAAAATATGGTGAAAATCCTGCTGTAGTTAATGCTATTGGCGCACACCACGACGAAATGGAGATGCAGTATGTTATTTCGCCCATCGTTCAGGCCTGCGATGCAATCAGTGGTGCAAGACCGGGAGCCAGGAGAGAAATTATGCAGCAATACCTGCAGCGGATCAAAGACCTGGAAAACCTGGCTATGGCTTACAATGGAGTAGAAAAAGCCTATGCGATACAAGCGGGTCGTGAATTAAGGGTAATTGTAGAAGCCGAAAAAGTTTCTGACCAGGAATCAGATAGGCTTTCTTTTGAAATCGCTCAAAAAATACAGACAGAAATGACATTTCCCGGTCAGATAAAAGTAACAGTGATCCGGGAAAAAAGAGCAGTGAATGTAGCCCGATAAAGGGTGAATGGGGTATTGGCTATTAGTTAATTAGGTCAGGAATGGAGAAAATCAGAATTTCTTATCTAATTAACCAGTTAACTAATTAGTTTTTACCAAATTTCCCCTTACCTTTGCCCTCCCTAAAAATAAGGATTATGAACGCAGTAGCATACGTACATGAGCAATTATCCGGTAAAAAAGAGTTTCCTGCTTTCAAGCCAGGAGATAATATTACCGTGAATTACAAGATCATAGAAGGTAATAAAGAAAGGATTCAGTCCTTTAAAGGGGATGTGATCAAAAAACAGGGTACAGGTCATACAGCCAGTTTCACTGTTCGTAAAATTTCTGATGGTGTTGGAGTTGAAAGAGTGTTCCCTTTTTATTCGCCAAACATCGAGTCTATTGAAATGAATAAAACGGGTCATGTTCGCCGTGCTAAATTGTTCTACCAACGTAGCCGCAGTGGTAAGAGCGCAAGAATCCGTGAAAAACGCCAGGCTGTTGCCGAAGCAGTAAAGTAATATTACCCAATATATTGGAAAAGCCCTGACTATTCGTCGGGGCTTTTTGATAATACGCCGGGTTTTACTAATTATTATTCCTTTATTTTTCAGTACTTAGTATCTTTGATTTCTAATTTTTTCAGACTATGATACAACCTACTTTACTGGGTATGCTGGGCACCAATGAAATAATCATTATCCTGGTTATCGTTTTGCTTTTATTCGGAGGCCGCAAGATTCCGGAACTTATGCGTGGCCTTGGTAAAGGTGTTCGTGAATTCAATGATGCTAAAAGCAATGTGAAGAAAGAGATCGAAGAAAGTGCCAGCGATGTAAAAAACTCCGTTAAGGAATAATTTATCTTCTTACACACCATTTTCTCTAACCAAAAAAGCGACCGCTTTTGTTTGAATTCTCTTCCATTGAGCAATATCATGCCCAATTACAGGAAGGAAAGGTAACTTGTTTACAGGCAGTTGAATATTATCTGCAACAGGTCCGTTCCCGCCATTCACTGAATGCTTTTGTTGAAGTATATGAAGAAGAAGCCCTGAAAAGAGCAAAGCAACTTGATAAGAAAAGAAAGGCTGGTGATACAACGGGTAAACTTCATGGTGTAGTAATTGGGTTAAAAGATGTGATCTGTTATAAAGATCATAAGATATCTGCTGCCTCTGCAATTCTCAGAAACTTTACTTCAATTTATTCAGCTACTGCAGTAGAACGATTACTGGCGGAAGAAGCCATTATTATTGGCAATCTCAATTGTGATGAATTTGCCATGGGCTCCACCAATGAAAATTCAGCATATGGCAAAGTGTTGAATGCGCTGGATGAAACAAGAGTACCCGGCGGTTCTTCCGGCGGTTCAGCTGTTGCGGTGCAGGCAGGTCTTTGCATGGCTTCTTTAGGAAGTGACACCGGCGGATCAGTCAGGCAGCCGGCAGATTTTTGTGGTATCATAGGATTAAAACCAACCTATGGCAGAATATCCCGCTATGGTTTGATCGCATATGCCTCATCTTTTGATCAGATCGGAATTTTTGGTAGCGCCGTTTCCGATGTAGCTCTGCTGCTTGAAGTAATGGCCGGTGCAGATGAATATGATAGTACCGTTTCACACAAGGAAGTTCCTGCTTATTCTACCCAGCTAACCTCCGTTAAGAATAATTATCGGTTTGCCTATTTTGACACTGCCCTGAATCATCCAAGTCTTGATCCGGAAATTTCTTCTTCAATCAAACAAAAGCTCGGGCAATTGAAAGAAGATGGTCATGAAGTAGTGGCTGTTGATTTTGATCTTTTGGATTACGTTGTTCCTGCCTATTATGTGCTCACAACGGCCGAAGCATCGTCTAATCTTTCAAGATATGATGGCATAAAATATGGACACCGGACAGAGAAAAAAGATATTGATCTGACTGAATTTTACAAATTGACCCGATCCGGAGGATTTGGCAAAGAGGTAAAAAGACGGATCATGCTCGGCACTTTTGTATTAAGTGCCGGTTATTATGATGCCTATTTCACCCGGGCCCAAAAGGTAAGGCAACTGCTCTGTGATAAAACAGCTGAAATCTTCAAATCTTATGATTTTATTATAATGCCCACCTCCCCTGTTACAGCCTTCAAAACAGGAGAGAAGATGGACGACCCCATTGCAATGTATCTCGCTGATATCTATACAGTAATGGCTAACCTGGCGGGCTGCCCTGCTATTTCACTTCCACTTTTTAATCACAGCAATGGTATGCCATTCGGCCTGCAGGTTATGGCGAACCGCTATGATGAGGTATCTTTGCTGCAGGTTTCTAAAATGCTCAAACCCTGAACCTGGCTGCCAATCGGCGGTATGAGCAAATCAATTTATAGCAGAAAGTGAGTACCATTAAAAAAATATTATCCGTATTTACCTGTCTTTGTTTGCTATTGAATGTCCATGCAAACAATGCCCAGTTAAAAAACCCCGCTGAGCTTTCTTTTGCTATTGATACCACAATTCGCAAAGATTCTATAACTCCCAATCCACAAACCCTTGTTGATCCAAAGAAGGGCTTTGTCAATCTTTTTGAAACAACCACTATTGGCGGGGTAACCGGAACAAGGCTTAACCCGATGGCCGTAAGCTTTGTCCAAAGCTATATTGCCAAATATGGTAAAGGCCTGAGAGATATGAAAAAATGGGCGAAGCCCTATTTTGACATGATAGATGTTATCCTGACACAGCATGGCCTTCCTAAAGAATTAAAATATCTGGCCGTTATTGAGTCTGGTTTAAGGTATAACGCTATCTCCTGGACCGGTGCAGTTGGCCCCTGGGCTTTTATGCCAGCTGCAGCCAGGCAGTATGGCCTTATTGTAATGAATGGATATGATGAACGACTTGACTATTATAAAAGCACACATGCTGCAGCCCGGATGCTGACCAGCCTTTATCTTAAATACCAGGATTGGTTACTGGTGATAGCTGCCTACAACTGCGGACCCGGAAATGTTGATAAAGCCATAAGAAAAAGTGGCAGCCGTGATTTCTGGAGATTACAATACCACCTGCCTACCGAATCAATGAATCATGTAAAGAAATTTATTTCCACTCACTATGTTTTCGAGGGAGAGGGCGGCGTAACAACGGTAACCAGGGAAGAAACAAAAGAGCTGATGTTGAATAATTCATCCAACTTAAAAGAAGAAGAGCTTAAAAACAGTACCACTTATAAAATAACAGGCCGGTTTAATTCGGCAGTTATTATTAAATATATTGATATGGAGCCAATAGTGTTTAACCGGTATAACCCGGGATTCGATGATACGATTGCCCTTAATGGCACTTATGAACTCCGTCTTCCTGCTCAACAAATGAATTTGTTCATTTCAAAAAGGTACCAGATACTTGATGAGAGTATGCAATTACTGTTGAAACCGGGTAATACACAATAAATAATTGAGAACTACTCTCCCTGAAGAACATTTTTAATGGCTCCTGCTTTCAGCAAACATTCTTCCCATTCCAGTTCGGGATCACTGTAATAAGTAATGCCTGAACCCGCCTCAAAGGAAAGATATTTTGCAGTTGCATTATACATGATGCTTCTTATCACTACATTAAAATCAAAATCACCACCGGGTGAAATATACCCAACTGCACCGGAAAAGATCCCCCTCCTGGTTTTTTCATACTGTTCTATCAATTGCATTACTCTTTTCTTCGGCGCTCCTGTCATTGAGCCCATCGGGAATGCAGCCCTGATAATATCTGTAAATTTTATTGCCTCTTTCAATTCACCGCTTACAGTTGATATCATCTGGTGAACCTGCGGAAAAGAATACACTCCGTACAATTCTTCCACCCGTACTGTTCCCTCTTTACAAACCCTGGAGAGGTCATTTCTTACCAGGTCAACCACCATTACATTTTCTGAACGGTCTTTGGCACTGTGAAATAACTCGTCCTTGCTTTTGTTATCTGCAAATTCATTATTCAAAATTCTTTTTGAGGTTCCTTTGATAGGTTGCGATAAAATTTTATTCCCCTGTCTCTTCAAAAACCGTTCAGGGCTGGCACATAACAGCCATTTATCATTAACCCTGTATAATGCAGAAAAAGGGTTGGGAGAAATAGTACTGAGTTTTTTATAAACTGCCAGCGGGTCAATTACACATTGCTCTGCAAAAAATTCCTGGCAAAAATTTATTTCGTAACAATCCCCCCGCAAAATATGCTGCTTCAGCTTTTTTACAGTTGATATATATTCGTCTTGTGGCAACCGGCTTTGTATATGAAAAGCTGCCACGTTATGACCCGCAGCATTTATCCTTGTCTCCTTAATTTCTTTATACACCATTGCCGGGTCTTCTGCTTCAATTTCTAATTCCCTTTCTGACAACCGTACTATCACTTCAGGTTCAAAGAAGAACAGATCCGGAAATTGTAAGTTATCAGGGTTAGATGAAGAGAGTTGTTCTATCTCATTTTTCAGATCATACCCCAGGTGCCCGAATAACCAGCTGCTTTTTTCATCGATAAAGGATTGTAACTGCTCCAGTGCACTGCCCGCACCGGCAATAAGCTGCCGCTTTACACCTGCTGCAAGCAGGCATTCCACTGCATGTGGCTCCAACTGGTATTGATGATTGTCCAGAAAACAAAAAGTGCTGAACCGTTTTGCCCAGTTCAACACTTTCTTTTTTAGCTGTTCAAAATCACTTACAGTATAAACAGAATTTGTAAGGATCGTATTACTCAATGTTTGCGAACGTATATGCTCAATTAATAATCGTCATCATCTTCATCGTCATAATCTTTATCATCAAAGAGGTCTTTAAACTCATCGTCTTCAAATTTAAAATCTTCCTCATCTGCTCCCTTCTTGGTAATACCTGCCCCTGCACCACCGGTAGCTTTCTTACCCTTTGATTTTGGAATATCAAACTCGTCAAAATCAGGATCCCACTCTTCCTCTTCTTCCGGTTTATCCCAATCATCTGTTTCCTCTTCTGCATCATCGTCATCATCTTCATCCTCTTTTCCTTTCTTGGTTGTTGCTTTACCTCCTTTCTTCGCAGGTTTTACATCGTCATCATCTTCATCATCCTCTTCTTCTTCCTCTTTTTTCTTAGGTTTCGGCGCAGATTTTTTTGCCGCTTCTATTTCAGAGGCAGTTTTCACTTTACCCGTAGTCGTTTTTTCCTTTGCTGGTTTTATGGCCATAGTTTAACAGGATTAATGCTGTAAAATTTCAGCGAAGTTTTTAATTAGCCAAATTTTTAAAATGTTTTTTTTCTATTCCGATTGCACCTTTGGTTACACCACAGGCTTTGAATAAATGATGATTATTTCACCTGTATTATCTGATCCCGTCCCGGTCCGTTGGAAATATAATGAATATCCACGCCGAGGTATTTATTGATAAAACTAACATACGTTTTCATAGTATCAGGCAACTCTGCGAAAGTTTTAGCTGCACTGGTAACTATATTCCAGCCGGTAAATCCTTTGTAAACCGGTTCTGGCTTTTGGCGGTCCATCTGGAAAGGTATTTCCTGGCTCTCTTTCCCGTTTATTTTATAGGCCGTACAAACTTCTAATTCTTTAAATGCATCTAACACATCTGCCTTTGTCATGACAATCTTTGTCACACCATTTATCATACAGGCAAAATTCAGGGCAACCAGGTCAATCCAGCCACAACGACGGGGTCTGCCGGTAGTGGCCCCAAACTCATTTCCAATCTTTCTCAGTTCCTCCCCTGTTTCGTTTTCTAATTCTGTCGGGAAAGGTCCGCCACCTACCCGGGTGCAATATGCTTTTGTTACTCCAATCACATCTCTTATCTGCTGAGGTGCTATTCCCAGTCCGCTGCAAACACCGGCAGAAATGGTATTAGATGAGGTTACATACGGGAAGGTTCCAAAATCAATATCCAGCATACTGCCCTGTGCCCCTTCTGCAAGAACCCTTTTACCTGCTTTTATCTGGTTATTGATAAAATACTCTCCATTCACAATATTCAGTTCCTTCAAAAATTCAAGGGCTTCAAAGAATTCTTCCTCCCATGCAGTAATATCTTCCTGGAAATTATAATTATCCAGCAGCCGTTGATGTTTCAACCGCAGTTTTATATACTGTGTAGTGAAATTCTTATCCAGCAGATCTCCTACCCTCAATCCATTTCTTCCGGTCTTGTCCATGTAAGTGGGGCCAATACCTTTTAAGGTAGAGCCTATCTTTTGGTTGCCTTTTGATAACTCAGCGGCTTTATCCAATGCCCTGTGAGTTGGCAAAATAAGATGGGTACGTTCAGCAATAAATAAATTCTTTTTCAGGTCAATACCAAACGAAGCCACGGTATCACATTCTCTTTTAAGTGTTACCGGGTCAAGCACCACCCCATTGCCGATGAGGTTAACTATTCCGGCATGAAACACTCCAGAGGGAATCTGGTGCAATACCACCTTTTTATCATTTACGTATAATGTGTGTCCTGCATTGGGACCGCCCTGGAAACGGGCCACCACATCATACTCTTTGGCAAAAAAATCAACAATCTTCCCTTTTCCTTCATCGCCCCACTGGAGGCCAAGTATTACATCAACCATGATTCAGTTATCAGTTATTTTTTCATTGCCCCTTTGAAATTGGCGGGCCACCTGCCGTAGCATTTGCGAAGGCAGGGCAAAAATACGGGTTCACTAAAAAGCCACCGAATTAAATCCGGTGGCTTTCTGTTTATTTTATTCCCATTCAGCAATAACTTATCAACGGGGAGAAAAAAGCTTACCTGTTGCTTATTACCTTATGAGCATTACGGTTCCTTTTTTAGATATTATCCTGTTATCCTTAGTCAGCCCTTCAATCATCCAAACATATACCCCGCTGGCCTGCTCTGTTCCGCCAAAACGACCATCCCACCCGTCATTAAGTTTGGTAGTAGAAAAGACCATCTGGCCCCAGCGGTTAAAGACCCTGAAATAGTTGTAGCTCTTCATACCCACGGGGAAGGGAGTGAATTTATCATTCTTACCATCATTGTTGGGCGAAAATCCTGTAGGTACATAAATATCAGGACCTGTGTACACTCTTACTTTTACGTAGCCCTCACCGCGGCAACCCGCAATAGTGGAGGTAATTACCTGGTATTGTATATCCTGGCCAATAGCGCCCACTGTTACAACCGGGTTAGGAATTGTTGGATCACTCAATCCTACTGATGGATTCCAGCTGTAATTGATCACATCACTGTCTGATGGCACCGCCAGTAACTGAAACTGGTCTCCAGGGTAACCAATGGTATCGTATGGGAAGGTTTTAACTTTTATTGGCGGTGTTACATCAATACGCATATCATCTGTAACAAGTGAGGCACAACCATTCACATCAGATATGATAGAAAGAGTATATACCACATCCTTTGATGGGGTGGAAAGCGGATTGGCCATAGCAGGATTATCAAGATAAGTAGATGGCGACCAGGAATATTGGGTGCCGCCACCAGCCGCCTGCAACCTGTAATTCTGACCATAACAGATAAACCCATCAGGACCAGCATTGGGCACAGGAGCAGCATTTACATTCACTACCACTGTATCATTAGCGCTGCAACGACCCAGCGTAGCAGTAACAATGTATTGAGTTGTTACAGTTGGGTTGGCTACAGGATTAGATATGGTGGTACTGCTCAACCCGGTTGCTGGTGTCCATGCGTATTGTGTGGCATTCGAGTTTAACTGTAATTGTGTTGATTTGCTTTCACAAATAGTCGGGTCTGTTTGCCTGGTTAATGTAAGGTCATTTGTCAATCCCACTGTTGTACTGAAGGTGGTGGTGCAACCAAGATTATCTTTTACTGTTACCGTATAGTTACCCGGCGCCACATTAAACTGGTTGGATGACTGAAAATTAGTTCCATCAATTGAATAGGTGTAGGTATTGTTTCCCCCGGTGGCTGTTACGACTATCATACCATCATTACCGCCATTGCAACTGGCATTGGTAGTGGCTGAGTTGGCTGCTAACACAGCAGGCTCTGTTACGGTAGCATTCTGGGTAGAGATACATCCATTCGCATCCCTGATGCTTACCGTATAGTTACCGGCAGGAACATTAAATACATTAGCTGCCTGCCAGGTAGTTCCGTCTAATGAATACTGGTAAGGAGAAACACCCCCGTTAGCTGCTACAATCAGTGTACCATTGCTCTGTGCATTACAAATAGCGGCAGAGGCTGATATAGAAGTAGCCAATACAGCAGGTTCTGCTACTGTAACCGGTACTGTGCCCTGGCAACCACCACCTTCTCTGAAATAAACGGTATAAGTGCCTGCAATAAGACCATTGAATGTATTACTTGCCTGCCAGGTAATGCCATCCAGTGAATACTCAAAAGGAGCCGTACCTACTGAAGGTTGAGCTACAGTAATTGTACCGGTAGCACTGCCATTGCACAGAGCATCTGTTTTGGTAGCCGTGGTTGCAATGGGTGGGCCTGCAGCAATACTGGTTGACAATACCGGAGTGATGCATCCAAATGCATCGGTAACCACAACATTATGATTACCTGCTGCAACATTAGTAAAGGTATAAGGAGATGGGCCAGTTACAGGTGGTGCTCCGTCAAGAGAATAAGAAAATGGTGCTGTACCTGTAGTTGGAGTAACAGTAATTGATCCATTCGAAGCACCGTTACATAAAGTTGGACTTGGAGTTACAGTCGCCTGCATCTGAGTCAGGTTCACCGTAACAGTATCATATGAAATTAATTGCGCCGGTGAGCCATCACAAGCCGAATAGGTAGTTCGTACTACAAAATTTGTCGAGCTTCCATTCACGCAAACATTTGGAAAACTTAAATCAAGTAATCCGGCTGTTGTAGTACTTGTATCAGCTGTAGCTACCAATGCGCCCCCCATAGTCAGCAACTCAGATGTAACGTATCTTGACGTACCTGCCGATGGAATAAACTTATACCCGGTATTGGTTTCATTCCACACTGTATTGTTTTTTCCGGGTGCTGCAATAGCCTGGTTTTGATTCCAGTTTTGAATACCAAGGATAGCTCTTCCTGCATTAGTGGAAGAAGCACATGATTTTTGTTGAAAAAATATTTCGATTATCCCGGTTGACTCATGCATTACCATTTGAAATGTATTGGCGGGAATCGGACAGGAAGCCGCGGAAACTCCAAACACCCCAATATGATAATAACTAACCACAAACTTTCGGCAAGGTGCAGTCCCAATTACCTCCCATTGTATTTTTCTTGTTGCCGGGCTGGCCACCGTTCTTGGATCAAGATCTGAATAAGCACCCATAATAGATGCCCGGGGATAGTATGTAGAACCTGAATTACAAATAGTGCCCCCGGCGAACGGAATAGGCTGAGTTATAGGCCAGGCATTACTACAGGCAGCATTGGCAGGATCAAAAGTAACTATCCCATTAGAGCCAACAACCGCACTGGTATATGACTGTCCATAAAAACAGAAGGTAAAGGGTAAATTAATAAGATTACTATACTGGTCGTCATTATACAAAGCTATATCAGTTGCCCCCGTTGGGGTGTTGTAAGGATAAGGAGCATAAGGTGTTGTTACGAGGGTATAATCTGAAGATGATTTGATATGGGGAATCTGAAAGGTTAATGCGTTACAAATTTGTGAGCAATCTCTGTTGACTACGGCTCCATTGATATTTGTAGGAATACAATTTTGTGCAACAATTTCCTTAGAAAAAAGAAAAACAAAACCCAGTACGGCAAAAACTTTCAACAGTCTTAGTCTCATAAAAACAGATGCAGTTGGTATGGTAAAAATCAGTTCCTGAACGGCCTTCAAGGTAAGCAAAAAAATGCGTTTATGCGGGGTTTTGCAACCTGATTGTGGACAAAAAGGAAATAGGGGAAATACGATTATGCTTTAATTGATGAGTATCAATTCTCTTAGGAGGGAATATCTTCCATATCATACCGCTCTACTGATTCTATACCTGGCAATTTCAACAGGTTCTGCACCAGGTTATCCAGTTCTTCTTTGTCATGCACATACAGCCGTATATTACCTTTAAAAAGTCCTTCATTGGCTTCAATGGTAAGGGCAGCAATATTGATCTTCAGTTCACCCGATATCAGGTTGGTGATCTTATTCACCACTCCCACATCATCCATACCTACGATCTTCACCCCGGTAAGGAATGATATCTCTTTATTCTTGGCCCATTTTGTTTTCACAACCCGGTGTCCATAGTTGGCCAGCAGTTTGGCTGCATTAGGACAGTTGGTACGGTGAATGGTCAATCCTTTTCCGGTGGTTACAAATCCAAACACATCATCACCGGGAATAGGCTTGCAGCAATTGGCCAGGTTGTAAACAATCTTATCACTGCTTTCTCCAAAAATAATGAGCTCTGTATCCTTTCTGTTATTGAGCTGCCCGGGAATATATTCGGGTTTATCCGGGTACAGCTTCAATGGTTTTGGCGCTTCTATCCTGTCGCCAATTACTTTGAAATCTTTCAGGTCTTTCAGGTCGATGTTCTTGACAGAAACCTGGTAAAAAAGATCAAGATTAGAACTGAGTTTATACCAGTGCACCAGTTCATCAATATTATGCTGTGACATGGAAGCCCCCATACCTTCCAGTTTGCGCTGCACGGCATACTTTCCTTCATCTGCCACTTTTCTTTTTTCCTCCTTTAACGCATCTCTTATTCTTCCTTTTGCTTTGGAGGTAACCACAAAGCCAAGCCAGTCTTCGGATGCTTTTTGTTTATTACTGGTGATGATCTCCACCTGGTCACCGCTATGCAGTTTATGACTGATAGGTACCAGCTTGTGATTCACTTTGGCGCCGATTGTTTTTACCCCGATAGCACTGTGAATAGCAAAGGCAAAATCCAGTGCGGTAGAACCGACAGGCAGCATCTTTACATCTCCTTTGGGAGTATATACATAGATCTCT
>JAKQEA010000175.1 GCA_029558715.1 Bacteroidota bacterium
ATCCATTAACGATTCATTTATGTCCAGCACTTCCATAAGGAAACCAGGAGGCAGTTCATATTTTTCTTCTTCCTGCAACAGGCCTTTCAACCGGAGAACATAGTTGATGGTTTCATCAGGGTTTTGAAAGGTCTTCCAGGCTTTATTGAGCAAGGCTGATTTTTCGAGTGCTTCAGCTTGTGCTGCCAGGTCTTCGGTAGCAAAGTAATCAGGGTGGTATTTTCTGCTGAGGGCAAAGAATCGTTGGGCCAAAACAGAGGTGTTTACCTTCAGTTGTACGGGTATTTCAAATAGTTCAAAATAGGTCATTGCCGTTTATGTGTTTTCGGTCCTGTTTCTTTAAAAAATATCCTTAGTTTAGGTTACAAAACAAGGTTTTAAACTTACAAATCTACGTATAAAGCATGGAGGTAATCAGGAACTTCCCGGATTCGGAACTGGTGGAAAATCTGAAGTCGGGGCAAAGGATGGATGAATCCATTAAGGCTATCTACCGTTCTCATTTTGAGAGCCTGTGCTGGTATGTGATGAATAATAGCGGCAGCCGGCAGGATGCAGAAGATATTTTCCAGGAAGTGGTGGTGAACTTTATTGATATGGTGCAGAAGGATAAGTTCAGGGGAGAATCCACCATAAAAACATTTCTTTTTTCCCTGAACCGGTATACCTGGCTGAATGAACTAAAGAGAAGAGGCCGGGCTATGGTAAGGGAGGAAAAATATGAAAGAGGGCAGGAAAGAGTGGAAATGGACACCAGTCATTTCATAGACGACAGGGAAGGTAGGTCTGAAGTACTGAGAATAGTAGGAGAGTTAGGTGAGACATGCAGAAAAATATTACTACTCTTTTATTACGAGAATATGTCGATGAAGGAGATACTGGATGTAACAGATTATGAAACGGAACAGGTAGTAAGAAATAAAAAGTATAAATGCCTGAAGCAACTGGAACAAATGATCATGGAAAAACCATTTTTAAAAGAAACCCTGAAAAACTTGTTGCATGGATAATTCTACACATAATGGGCCTGAACGACTGGTTCAATACCTTGACGGAGAATTGCAGGGGAGTGATAAAGAAAAAATGGAGCAGCAACTGGCTGTTGATGCATTTTTAAAGCAGCAGTATGAAAGTCTTTTACTTACCCGGGAATCGGTTCATTATTTCGGGCTGAAAGAAAAGGTCGCTGGCTTACATTCACAGATGATGAAGGAACTGGCCACTCCTGTTGTAAAACTAAAACCAGCCAGGAGGATGCTTCGTTATGTGGCATCAGTTGCGGCAGCTATTCTTCTGGTGGCCGGTTTATTTTTTGCATATACTTTTTTTACACTGTCTTCAGATAAAGTATATAGTGCTAATTATAAAAGATTTGAACTGAGTACTACCCGTGATGGAGGTGTGGGTGAAACAGCCTCTGAAAAAGCTTACCGGGCAGGCAATTACAAAGAAGTGGTTCGTATACATGATGCTGACGAGGATCATACCCCTAAAGGAGAATTTTTGTGCGGAGTGGCTGCATTGGAGCTTAACGATAATGGTAAAGCAATCAAATGCTTTAACGAAGTGCTTGATGCTAACAAAAACACTACTGAAAAGATATTAAATGACGAAGCGGAATATTATTTGTCTCTCAGTTATATCCGTAATAAAGAATATGACAAGGCGCTTTCTCTGATAAATAAAATAAAAGATGATAAAGAGCATGTTTATCATGAAAAGGTATCAGTAAAACTATTGCGACAGGTAAAGATGCTTACATGGCGGTAACGTCATTGAGTGGTTAATGGTGGCCTCTTCCGTTTCCGGGAGAGGTTTTTTGTTTATAGTGGTTACAATTATTCTGCTTGACTACACAAATAAGTGAAAACTAAATTAAAAAAGAAAAACAATTCGTATGAAAAACATTATCCGGTTTGCAATGGTGGCTGTCATATCTGTGTCAGTTATTTTTTATTCCTGTCAAAAAGATATTTCTGGTAATACTTCTGATGTTAATAAACCGCATGGCGTTACAATTTATCTTACAGATCATCAGACACCCGTTTTCGATAGTGTATTTGTTGACCTGCAGGGATTGGAAGTGAAGCTGGAAGATGACACATTACCAAACAGCGGATGGGTGAACCTGAATATTAATCCCGGTGTTTACAATATCCTTCGGTTCCGGAATGGCCTCGATACCTTATTTGCTATCGGTACTTTGCCTAATGCGAGGGTAAAGAAGGTCAAACTCATCCTTGGTACTCAAAACAGTGTAATGAAAAACGGGCAGGTATTCCCTTTGCGGATAAAAGACGAGGATAGGGAAGTAATCGCTAATCTCGATGCCAGTAATTTTGAAATCACCACATCAGGCCAGGTGCTCTTCTGGATTGATTTTGATGCCGGAAATTCCATCCAGGTTGATAACAGCGGTTCAGGTAATAATAATGGCTATCGCCTGAAATCTCATATCAAAATATTTACCCGGAGCCATTCAGGGGAGATTGAAGGTAAAGTATTGCCCCTCGCAGCTGATCCAATAGTGAAAGCAGTGATTGGGTCAGATACAGCCACAGCTATTCCTGATGATGATGATGGTGAGTTTAAGATTGTAGGGTTAACAGCAGGAACTTATAAACTGATCATTGATGGGCAGAATGGGTATAACGACACTACTATTAACAATGTGATTGTTAGGAACAGGGAGGATACTCACCTGCCAGCAATATTGCTGCATCAATAGCATATTTGCTTGCCATGAAGAACCAGGGCCTGACGAAAAATGTCAGGCCTTTCTTTTGATCAACTTATAGATAACAGCCCCAACAATTATGGCAATGGCAATAAACCACCAGTTGGATGAACCCCGGTCTTCTTCATAATTGCCAATAAATAACAGGTGTGCCCAGTAATCAGGGGTTTTTAGGCGTGGCTCGATCTCATCACTTCGCAACAGGTCCAGTTTTGCAAGTTGCAAAGCCTTGTCTTTACTATATTTTTTCCCGAGATAATAATGAAGACGCTGCGTGATAAAAGAAGTGGTTTTGTCTTCAGCTTTCCAGAGGGAAGTAATAATATTGGGGCAACCTGCATAAGCAAAAGCCCGGGAGAGACTCATTAATCCTTCCCCTTTTACCAGTTGCCCGCTGCCTGTTTCACAGGCACTTAAAATTATCAGTTGAACTGAGTCAAGTTTGAGATCAGATATTTCCCTTGCATATAATTTATAATCAGACGTACCAGGGTAAAAAGCCACATATGAATGAGAAGGAGTATCATTATTAGCACTGGCATGGGTGGCCAGGTGAATGATATCATGTTTATTGGATAGTTGAAGAAAATTGTTTTTAGTGGCACTGGTGTCCAGGAAAATTCTTCCTTGTAATTCACTTACTTCTTCTTTTGAAGCAGGCAGGTTGCTAAAAATTAAACCAGAAGAATCCCTCTGTTCCCCCGAAGCGAATGGGGCAAAAGCCAGGGAGTTTGATAGCCCGGTTGTTCGTATATTTTTTCCCAGCAGGGCAGTGGAAAATTGGTACTGTACCGCAAATTTCTCCAGCAGGTATTTTTTGTTTTCATCCTGTAACGCTTCAAAGGGAAGGTAATTCAGTTCGTCATCCGGAATAATTATCAGCCTTGTACTCTGTTTTATTACTTTATAAACCGGCGATATGATCGTATGAAAAAGCTCAGTAGCAAGAGATGTTCCATTATAGCGCTGATCGGGTGAAACATTGTGCAATGATGTCTTAAATTCTTCCAGGTTAGTAAAAAAAGTATTATTGATGGCTGTTTTGTAGTATTCAAACCGCTTACTGGTAATAAGCAACGTAAGTAATTCTTTGTCGGATAAATGAAAGGACAGCAGTGCTGTGTTATTATCCAGCGATCGTTGTACTTCCTTTACAGTAGGTATATGATCTATTGCTTCTTTTTGTTTCCACCCGGGATCCGCAATTATTTTTTCCTGCAGCTTGCCCAATTCAATTTCATTATCCCTGATCAGGCCAGCTATATTTTGCAATGCAAGACTGTCTCTCAATTGGCCAGCTTTTATTGAAAGGCGGGTGATTGTTTTTTTCAGTACTTCCTCCTGGCGGAGTAATGGATTTCCGTTGACTACCTTTCCTCTCAATTCATTTTCCTGCACATTTAATGACAGGATCGAAGCTTTGTTGAGCTGATCAAAATAATAAGCATCTTCCAGGAAATTTGTTTGTTGGGTATGATCATACAATAAAAGGCTTATATCAATTGGTTTGCTGTGAATGCTGTGTTTTATCTTACCGAGGAACAGGCGGGCCTCATCAGAATCATATGTTCTTTCTACATAACTGGCCAGTTTGAATGCGGAGTGATAAGCATGGAGTGATGATTCAAGCAGAGTGATCTCTTTTTTCTGCCGGTATTTTTTCTCGAATGCATCTGCCTTACCCGTCAATGCATTAAAAAGATTAACGTAAGAAAAAATGCCACTGAATTTATCAGGGTTTTTGGTTATGTCAGTTTCATTGAATCCTCTGTGAAACTGTATGATGGATTGCTGGTAGTAAGAAAGGGCTTCATCAAATTTATTTTCAGCCACTGCTTTTTCTGCCAGGTAAAAGAGTGTCAGGCCGTGAGGGATATTTTTATTGTTTTGATTCCATTTACTGTTTTCTGCGAGTGCTAACTGTAAATAGCGGTTGGCGGAATCTGTTTTCCCGGCTTCAAAAAATGCTCTCCCTGTTTTATTGAATAGTAAAACAACAGCGCTGTTATTATACTGAACTTGTTTGAACCATTTGATTGCTTCGTCTGGTTTTCCCAGGCCAAGGCTGATGCTTCCAAGATTTTGTTTTATCTCATTCTCGTACATGCCCAATGGCAGCAATTGCTGGTAAATAGATCTTGCTTCTTCAAATTTTTCCAGTTTCAGCAGGGTAGAGGCAATGTTGTTTTTATAGTTAACAGAGAACTCTTTAAAAAAAGGGTCATTAACCCGGAGCAGTGTAAGTGCTTTTTCAAAGTAATTAATGGCTTGCCTGAAATCACCGGTTTCGTAGTGCATGGTGCCAAGCCTGTTATAAAGCCGTTCTTGTTCTGCAAGTGGTTGATTGTACTGGTCACTCACCAGTTCTGCTTTCTTATAAAAATGAAAGGCAGAATCAAATTCGTTTAAGCTGTAGTGAATAATTCCGGTAAATAATATCGGTTTGAAAAGAAAAGAATCGGCAAGATCGGGTAATTTCTTTTTTAAAGAAATAGCCTGGTGGTAATGTTCTTTGGCTTGTGTAAGACTATCAAAGTAATGGAACAGGCGGGCAATTTTGAAATGACAGAAGAAAGCCAGGGAATCATGGACATTTTCTGTAATAGCAGGAAGTGACTGAAGAAATAACTGCAGTGACCGTTGATTTAATTTACTTTCCTTTTCTTCATTATAGTTTTCGCTGAGAGCTAATCGCTCTGCTTCTGTATATAGTTTGTCTGCAGCCAGGTAAGCAGGTAAATAGGCGGCAGGTTGACGCTGTTGTTTTTGCGAAAAACAAAATACAAGCAGGAAAAAAGAAAACAGAATTGTGGTAATACGTTGCATGATAAGCGTTCAAAGCTTATCAAATTTAATGCTCAGCCGGCATTAATGATCAACAATTACAACACAGGGAGGTCTTGGTTTGGCGGCCTTATCCAGGCGTTCCATCGGGGAAGAGGTATTCACCATCCCGTTTCTGAGGAAAACTCCCTGTTGCGTACGTTCATTCAGGATATCCCACACATATTGAGGCACATCGTTGATTGTATTATACCAATACAGCAGTACTTTAAGCTTATTCTCTGATTTGCCACTGGCATCATTGATCCGGTATTTTATCTCAAAAGTTTCCTGCGCATCATTCCTGGGAGGAAAACCAAATACTCCGTTGCGGATAGTTTCCCTAAGATTAATTTTTCCATTATCAGTTTTCACAGAACAACCACCGCTATTAGCCAGGTTCCCTTCGTCAAATAAAGAGCCATTCAGGGGAAGCACACGGTTTTCGTCAGCATTGTAAATGGGTAAGGCAATAGAATCATTATTGGAAAGGAAATAAAAATGATCTTTAAAAGTGATGCCGGATAATACTACTTTGGTTTCGGTCACAGTTCCATCCGGGGCAGTGTGTGTGATCCGGTAACGAAGACCAGTTTCGCTTTTAGAAATATTGATTGCACCTGTATTATCATCGATTTCTATTCCATCCGGGAAACCGGAATAAGTACCCGGGCGGGTGGAAACCGGGTTAACGATATAATCTCCTGCTGAAGGACGGAGGTAAAGAATTGAATCGCCATAACTAAGCGTATAAGGTCCTGCTGGATCATTCGTAGCATCCGATTTATTGCAGGATAGCCAGGATACTACTGTTGTGAGCAGTAAAAGAGCAAAAACTATGGTTTTGGTGATCTTCATGAATCACTTTTTAGTATGTAAACGCAAAACGCCGGGTTGTAACCCTTAGTATAAAATATTTTGTAAAAGAATTTTGAAGTTACAACATTTATTATGCCACCTGCCCTGATTTAAATCAGTTTGTCTGGCAATATTTTAAACGGCAACTTTGCCGAACTTTAAACGACAACAGGCTATATGATCAGAATTGGACTTATCCGGGAAGGGAAGATTCCGGCAGATAACAGGGTGGCACTGACACCGGCTCAATGCAAATGGATATTAAAAAACTCATCAGATGTACAGGTAATTGTGCAATCTTCTCCAGACAGGTGTTTCTCTGACCGGGAATATTTATCGGCAGGGGCCGAAGTTAAAGATGACATGAGTGATTGTGATATCCTGTTTGGGATCAAGGAAGTGCCTGTAGCACAGTTGATTCCCGGGAAAACCTATCTTTTTTTCTCGCATACCAAAAAGAAACAACCCCATAATCAAAAATTGCTTCGGGCCATTATTGATAAAAAAATTACCCTGATCGATTACGAGTGCCTGGAGCATGAGGATGGGCAACGCATTATCGGGTTTGGTTTTTTTGCAGGTGTAGTGGGGGCTCATAATGGCATGATGGCTTATGGTAACAGAACAGGGCTGTATAAACTTGACAGGGTATACAAACAGCGTAGTTTCAGGGAATTGATCCATAATTACTTTGGTCTCAGATTGCCGAATGTCAAGATAGCTGTTACCGGTTCAGGGCGGGTAGCTCATGGTATACTGGAGATCATGAACCTGATGGGCATTCATGAAGTGGAACCGGATGAGTATTTAAAGCGCCGCTTTTCCTATCCTGTTTATACCCAGTTAAAAGGCAGTGACCTGTATAAAAGGAAATCCAAGGGAAAATACAGTCGTATTGAATTTCATGAACATCCTGAAAAATATGAGTCTCTTTTTCTGCCTTATACTGCACAGACCGATATATTGATGAATGGGGTTTATTGGGATAAATATGTTCCCCGGCTTTTTGAAAAAGAGGCGGTGCAATCGGAGAACTTTATCATACAAACAATAGCTGATATTACCGATGATGCCAATGGGTCGGTTCCTATCAATGTCGGGGATCAGTCGATTGAAAACCCGGTTTATGGAATAGATAAAATTACACTGGAGAAGACAGCGCCTTATCTCTCCAACTCGATTGATGTGATGGCAGTAGGTAATTTGCCTAATGAATTACCAAGAGATGCGAGCCGCTATTTTGGTGAACAATTGATCAAACATGTGCTGGAAGACCTGGTAGGAAATGGTTCGGCAATAATAGAAAGAGCAACAATGGTAAAGGAAGGAGAGCTGACAAGCGAATTTGAATACCTGAGAGAATATGCTGGTGGAAATTAAATGTCACAAATACAAATAGTAATCTTTCAATAAACTAATGAATGCGGTAGTATATTCTCCGTTGCTATCCTTAACAGCTATTTCATTTTTTGAATAAGATTCGTTGGTACTGCCTTTGTGTTTTCCGGCAACAAATAACCTGAAGTACCCATGCTGTGTTGAGGGGCTGACGAGGGTGCTATGCGTAACAGTGAGCCTGTATTTTTCTATCAGTAAGCCAGCTTCTGTCATTCTTTTATAAGGTAGCAATAAATAGAAGCAGCCTCCGGGAGCTAAAACATCACTGATAATTTTTACTATTTCTTCTAATAATAAACCGCCACCATGATGTGCAATATTTTTCTTCTCATCAGGAGAAACCAATTCGTTTTCATAAAAGGGCGGATTACTGATGATGACATCATAAAGCCTGCCAGTGGCGAATGCCTTATCCTTCGCATCCCCGGGTATCACTGTAATCTTTTCTTTCCAGGGTGAGGCAGTTGTATTTTCTTTTGCCTGTTGTGCCGCTTCTTCATTGATCTCTATGGCATCAAATTCCATTGAAGGAGATTTTTGTGCCAGCATCAATGAAAGAAGGCCCGTTCCTGTTCCAATATCAAGGCAATTTTTATTATTAGTTGGCTTTTCATCTTTAATCCTTTCAGCAACCCATGCCCCGAATAAGCATCCATCTGTTGTCACCTTCATGGCACACCGGTCCTGTTTAATGGTAAACTGTTTAAATCTAAAGTAATTATTGCTCAAGGAAAAGAAATATTTGCAAGATACAATTAGCTTTTTTTGTAAATTCAAATTAAAAAATATGAAAATTTCATTTTTCTTCACCGGCACCATTTTATTGCTGCTTCAAAGTATAACCGTGAAGAGTCAGACGGTTGATGAAATCATTCAAAAGCATATTAGTTCAAGAGGGGGGATCGGGAAAATAAAGTCTGTGAATACCGTTGTAATGGAAGGGTTTATGAATATTGCCGGGGTTGATGCAGCTATAACAGTTTCTTTTTCACATTTGAAAGGGTCAAGGACAGAGTACTCTGCCAATGGGCAAACAGGCTTTAGTATCTATACCGATCAAGAGGGCTGGAATTACAATCCATTTGGCAGCAACCCCTCCGTTGTTTCAATTGGAAAAGAACAAGTAATGCAATCGCAGCACCAGCTCGATTTGCACGGAACCCTGATTGACTACAAGGAAAAAGGGATTGCTATTCTTTTAAAAGGAAAAATGACTATTGAAGGAAAAGAATGTAATGTGCTTGAACTTTCCTGGGGAGATATGGTGCGCCAGAATCTTTTTCTTGACAGCAGCGGCCTGATTGTAAAGTCCATAAATTTTAAAAAAGCAGGAGATAATATTACTACTACAGAAACTTTGTTTTATGATTATCGAAAAAATGAGGATGGCTATCTGTTTTCTTTTACAAGAATGACTGCTAATGGTGAAATAAGTTTCAGTAGCATAAAAGTCAATAGAACTCTCCCGGAAAATATATTTAAGCCGGAATAACATTTTTTGTTTACCATTCTGCCCTTGCGGTCGAGCTTATAGTTAAATCTGAAAACTGGCCCGCCATATATTTATAATAACCCGTTATGGCAATCATACCGGCATTATCGGTGCAGTATTGAAAGGCGGGAATAAAAGTGTTCCAATGGTATTTTCTTCCCATTTCTTCAAATGCTTTTCTCAGGCCGCTGTTGGCTGAAACGCCGCCGGCCAGGCAGATATCTTTAATACCGGTTTCGATAGAAGCTTTTTTTAACTTATTAAGCAGTATCGTTACTATCCTGTGCTGGATAGAAGCGCATATATCAGCAAGATTGTTATCAATAAACTGTTTTTTCTCTTCCTCAGTAGCTGCAAACTCCTCTTTGTACAAATTGCTTTTGCCTGCATTTTGTAAAAAATAAAGAATAGAAGTTTTTAACCCGCTGAAACTAAAATTCAATCCGGAGATCTGTGGCTCCGGAAATTTGAAACGGGTATGATCTCCTTCTTTGGCATACTTATCTATCAATGGTCCGCCGGGATAAGGAAGACCCAGTAATTTAGCTGATTTATCAAAAGCTTCACCGGCTGCGTCATCAATGGTTTCGCCGATCACTTTCATCACAGTGGGTGCTTCACAAAGTACAATCTGTGTGTGCCCTCCACTTACAGTAAGGCATAAAAACGGGAAAGAAGGTTTAGGATCATCGATCAGGTTTGCCAGAACATGTGCCTGCATATGATGCACGGCGATCAATGGTTTATTCAGTGCAAGAGCCAATGATTTGGCAAACTGGCCGCCTACCAGTAATGAACCAATTAATCCCGGCGCCCGGGTAAAAGCAATAGCGTCAATAGCTGCCAGGTTGCATCCTGCTGTTTTGATGGCCGTTTCAACTACCGGAACTATATGCTGCATATGTGCCCTGCTGGCCAGTTCGGGTACCACACCTCCATATTTTTCATGCACCGCCTGGTTGGCAATGTAATTGGATAATATTTTTCCATCTGCACACACTGCTGCAGATGTTTCATCGCAACTTGATTCGATAGCTAAAATAACAGGCACTTCAATTAATTAAATGATGTTGCGAAGTTAAGGAGACAAAGCCTCCCTTCAGGGCAATTTAGAACGTATTACTTACTTCGTATAGCCACTACCGGGTCCATCCTTGCAGCTTGCCGGGCCGGGATATAACCCGCAATAACGCCAACCACAATGCAGATACCAATAGCCAATGCCAGGTTGGAGGTAGAAATATAAACGGGGAAATTGAGTGCACTGGTCAACACCTGGGTTAACAGAAAAACAAGAGTGAGGCCAATAAAACCACCAATGATGCAGAGAAAAGCTGATTCAAGCAGGAACTCGGTCAGGATGATTCTTTTTTTAGCGCCGATCGCTTTTTTTAAACCGATTTGTCCCGTTCTTTCACGAACAGACACAAACATGATATTGGCAACACCAAACATACCAACTATCAGTGAAAGCGCCGCTATTGCCCATCCGCCTATGTTCAGGCTTACAAAAGCCTCACTGATCGCATCACTGAAGTCGTTTACATCATTCAGTGTAAAATTTTCTTCATTAGTGGGAGTAAGTTTCCGGATAGCCCTCATGGTACCTGTAAGATTATCTTTTAATGCTTTACTCGTCAGGTTGTCCTGGCCTTGCACTAAGATCAGCGGATCAGCTTTTTTCTGATCCATGATGTTGCGGGCATAACGGTAAGAAAGTACCAGGCTCTGATCAAATTGCCAGCCACCGATCATCGTTTTGCCCTGCTTTTTGATCGTACCTGTAATAATGATCTTTTTGCCACGCACCGTTACCATTTTTCCAACAGCTCTTTCCGGTTCACCAAATAATTTCTCTGCTATCTCATTGCCAATTACACCTGCAGGGCTGCCCTGGCTGAATTCTGATTCAGAAATATACCGGCCAGATGCAATTTCCACAGGCTGTATGTCATTAAACTCTTCAGTGATACCGTAGATGTTTACACTAGACAGCTGGTTGTTTTCATATTCCACCTTATCTGAGATGCTGATCTTGAATGCCGCATACTTGGCCGAAGGAGTCCGTTCTTTTATTTGTTTTAGTTCATCATACCTTGGAGAAGGCCGGTTTACATACTTCCACCAGGGATAATTCTGTCCGCCACCTGCACTATAATCCCATTTGTCTACATAGATGGTGTTTGTACCGAGTGTCTTTACTTCATTCTGGATATTTTGTTCAAGACTGTTGACCGTTGCTAACACACCGATAATGCAAAATATACCTATAGTGATACCAAACAGGGAAAGAAAAGTGCGGAGCTTATTCTTCCACAATTCCTGCAGCGCCATTTTAAAACTACTGACTACAATTTCTACCGACCGGCGAATCATACACAAATTTACAACCCATCGGGGGAGTAGCTAAAGATTTTATTTTAACCCGGTTCCGGCAACTTTATTTGTATAAACGGGGATTCTGCCTGCCCGTTATTACTCTTTCAGATGTATTTTTTTATCTTGCTGATCAATCAGCGGCAAATGAATGTAACCCCCCAACAAGACACCCGGTACGAGGATAAAGTAACCAGTTTTTTCAGGAGAAGGTATACCAGCACAGCTGCATTTGCTGTGGGTATATTATTGTTCTTTCTGCCCTTTGCAGAGCTCAGGTGTAATGACTCGGTGCTGGCCTCCAATACCGGTATCGGACTGGCTACCGGAAAAGAGTGGAAGACTTACGGGCTGCCTGGTTATGGTGATATGTTAAAGGGAAATGAAAACCCTGCGAAAGATGGAAAATTCACCAGTATTAAAGACTGGCCAAATATTCTGACCCTGATCTCACTGCTGGCAGCTGTGGCCGGCTTGATCATTAGCTTAACAAACTCAAAGCTGCGGGCCGTCGTGTCAATGTCTGCCGGCATACTGGCTGCTGTATTGCTGATCGGTATGATGATACAGATGAACCATGAATTGAATGATTCGATGGCAGGAAAAAGAGGAGAGCCTGATTATGGCGGGGCCATTAGTATGTTTGTGAAAATGAACTACACGATCTGGTACTATATGGCAGTGGTGACTTTTGTCATTGCAGCATTCTTTGGTTTTAAACACCATAAGATCGAAGAAAAAGATGCCATGGACAGAGTGATCGATTTTGAGTTTCAACAGCGGGAAGCTAAACCTCATGATTAATGGGTAAATGCCGGTGATTGATCCGGAAAAAACTCATTCTGCGCTGCCTGCAAGGTAGATCCATGCTTTCTTCCCGGACTCAAGTACAACGTATATTCTCTTATAATTGGCAGGTTCATAGTGGTCGGCGAGAAGCAGTTCTTCTTCCGTGATCTCTAAGACCATTCCCGCAACAGTATCTTTATCATCATTTGTAGCTATCAATGTTTGCTGGTATCTTTCTTCACCCCTTGAAAGAAATGATTCATCACCGATCTCAATTGTAACAACTTTATAACTTCTGAGTATACCAGGCGATCCCTTCAGTACTCTTCCGAACAATTCCAGCTGAACTTTTTCTTTTTGCAATGTTCCGTAGGAAAAAAGATGTTCTTTCATGGGTTCTATTTATTGCTGATAAGTAAATTAAAGTTATCAATATAATTGCAGCAAGATCGGAATACCCGTCATGAAAAAGGAAGCTTCAACACTCTTACTTCAAAAGCTGGTAAATGGTAATAATAAAAATAACCCCTAAGAGGGAAGTATAGATCAGTTTATTGTACTTTGCCAGCCAGTTTGGAATGTAAATATCAAAATTAGCTTTTGTTGAATCAGAATAGTGGCGGGCCATCACGGTCAACGGGCAGAAGAATTTGAACAACAGCAAAACAATTCCCTCCAGGATAAAAAGGCCATAACCGATCCATAACCATTTATCCAGTTTGTTAGTCAATACTGCATAAAGCATGTAGAAGATCACCACATTGAAAAACAGCCAGATAATAGTGTGAACGATCTTAATAAGGATCAGCTTTGTTTCGCCTTTCATGTTTTACCAGTTGAGCAGGATCTGATTAGCAAGATAATTCATAATTTATACGGTTAACAAAGAAGCCCTGTACGGCTGTCAGCCAGCTACAGCCCATGTTTGGGCAGAACACCTACCGGGATGAAAGAAAGCCTACTTTTATATTTTATTCAGTAAACTATTCCCTCTTATGCCTTTTATCCTGTATCTTTTTTTATTCTTTGTTACAGCCGGGACTCTTCCGCCGGCAACAGGGCAGGAAAGAGAAGAAATAAAAATAGTGCATGAATTATTCCGGCTGCGGAATGAACACAAGGCTGATTCAGCAGAACTATATTTTGCAGATACAGTGCTGGTATATATGAAATACTTACGGAATGTACCAAAGAAAAAGATCACCGAGAGCGACAGAAGCTTCTGGAAGGCTCACCCGAAAAATAAATTTGAAATAACAGCGCCGGTACAGATTACGGTGCTGGCAGGTATAACCACCGCCACCATTTTTGGTAAAGAATACCTTGATGGTACAGCTTTTCAGTATGAAAGAATTGAAATTAAATTTGACCGCAATAAAAAAATAAACTCCTTCAGGGGTTTTGCCCTGAAAAATAAAAAGTAACAGAAGCTATTGTTGCCTTGTTGCTTAATTCTTAGAGTAATTATTGTTTTCTCCTGTTGCTGAATTGTTTCCTGCCAGCTCTTTGGATTCGATACTGGTGATCTTGTAATCCAGTTTTATACCCCGGCTTGTTTTTTTCACTGCTACAGTGGCTTCTGCTCCCGGTTGTACAAAATTAAAATCGATCGTTTCTGTTTTTACCACTTTTCCTTCCGGGTTCAGGTAGCGGAGTTCCACCGATACTTTATCCAGCAGGTAGCGGGAATCATTTTGCAAGGTCATTTTAAGATTGCGGATACCACCAAATGCCGCCACCGTGTATTCGTTTGCCTTTAACTGCAGTTTGGAAGTGATATTTTCTACTGCAACTTTTTTTACTTCCTTGTTTTCGGTAACTGGTGGCGGGTTTTTAGCAGGCTGTTCGTTAGTGACAGGAGCTGGTTCTTTATCAGTTGCTGCATTTTTTGACGCTGTTGTTTTCCTGGCAGGTGCGGAGATGCCGGGTGCTGCATCCCGTTCCGTTATTGTTTCTGCGATAGGAATGTTTTGCGGGCCATAACTTTCCGGGGTGCTGCTCTCTGCTACAGGTTCTTCGGTTACCTCTTCCACTGGGGTAGCTATTTCGGTTTTCGGTTGCTGGCTGACAGGTTGCGGTCTCATGGTCTCTTTACCGCCGGTACCTCTTATTACCAGCATCATCAGGGCGCCGCTTAGAACCAGTCCTGCATAGAGTGCAATTTTTTTCCCGGGTAGTTTAAGCAGGGATTCCAGCATTTCGGTCTTGTCCCTGGGAGGCTGTTGCCGTACCGCTGGTTCTTTGCTGCCGGTGCCTGGCTGTATTTCTATGAGAGAACCGCTGCTATTGGTTTGGGCCATATTAATAATGTGAGCGGTTGTTGTTTCGTATTGGCCCCCCTTATTTTCTTGTTTTACCACAGTAATGTCTTTTTCCTTTTTGGTAGCAGAGCTGTAGTTTGATGGCAGTTCAACATACACTCCTTTTTTCCCGTTGGTAACGGGTGTTTCCTTCTTTACCGGTGGAGTATATTTTTCCATCGCTTCATCCATCACAGGTGTAAGTGCTGGCAGGACGGCCTGGTTCAGCAATTGTCTTAGCTCCGGTATTTCCTGCGGTTGTTGCCAGCAAACACTCTGGCATTCCACCCACAGCAGGTCGGTAGGCAGCAGGCCAATGCGTTTCAGGTCTTCCAGGCTTAAAGGAGTGCTTTCGCTGTTATTGCGCAGCAGGATATAAGTATTGTTCATGTGCGGGGTGATTATCCGTTAAAAACGGAAAAATCTATGCCGGTAGTTCTAAATGGATTGTTATTCTTTTCTGGCAGGAAAGCACTAAACAGATCAGATCTTTACAGCAGTTACAACCGGCTCAGGTTCATGAACGCTGAATGAAACAGCTTTATCATCTATTAATTTAAAAATGATCTTTACAGAAGCTGCACCTGCCGGTGAAAAAATGTTATCACCTGTTTTATTCAATTTTCGTCCAGCCGATCCTTTACGGCCCACCTGTAAAAAACCAAGCCGGTGAAGGTCTACTACGAATACCTCAGTTTCACCTTCTCCAAAACGGTATTCACCCAAATACTTTTTCTTTTCCTCTTCGCTTACTGCAAGGCTCTTCGGCTTTACATCTGCATTTCCCAGCCCTTCCAGGTAGGCAATCACTTTATTTACATTGGCCTTGTCTGTTTCAGTAATGTTTTTATCCTCAAGCCTGTTCTTTGCATGTTGCAGCAACGTGATACCATGTGGTCCTGTATGCGATTGAATACCCGGAACCGTTTCAATGATCTCCTGCACACTCTTGAGCATACCCATCATGGTAAAAGTGAAAATATCGGGCCTTGCACCGTGGCTGATCAGGAACTCCGCAATATCACGACGGCCAACATGTGAAGCAGCACCCAATGCCGTTTCCCAATCACCAAAACCCCAGTCCCACGACGCACCGGCGAGTTCAGGACGTTTGGTTACGAGTTCTTTCACTTTATCAAAATTTCCATGCGAGGCACCAACGATACCGCTGGCCATCGCATCGCTCATGCCGGGGTACCGATAAAACAACGGTTCTGCATTGCCGGGTGTCCCTATACAGTTTTTGTTTTCGCCTGCGCTGGCAGTACCAAATGTTGTGATACCAATCAAGCCAAAGGCAGCACTTTTGACAAAGCGGCGGCGTGGAAGATGATTATTGCTCATACCCGGTTGTTTTAAAATAGTTGACTGTTAATTTACATTATTCACCAGGGGAACGGCTACCTGTTTCCGATGACTGGTAGTATGCAATTATCAATGGCAAGAAATAATTAGCTTCCCGGTCAGTTGCCAGATGAGCTTTCTGTGTTGGCATTGTGGCTACTGAAAACTATCGGGACGCCGTACAACAGAGTGGTATTAGAGAACAACGCCGGGTGGTGAGACATCGGCTTCGAAACTATAAAGTTGGAAGACTCGGCAGGGAAGAAAACTGGCAGGTTTAGTTTCTCAGGCGAGTGTCAGATGGCTTTGTGTGTTTGGGCTGTGGCCCTCACCGTACCTCGGAGTTGTATTATAAAATAACGCTGAGTCCACTCCGCACACAAAGCCGGGCAGTGAGACATCGGCTATGAAGCGGTGAGAATACTCGGCAGGGAAGAAGAATACTACGGACAACTGGGAAGAATAGTGGCGAAGATTATATTTTCCTTAGTTTGTTACGGGGATGTTTGTAGGTATTATGTACTGAATAAACCACAACCTGATTTTCAATAATCTCGTATACAACTACAAACGGAAATTTTTCAAGCTTTACATCCCTTAGTATTTTCAACGGGTCTTCATCTATAAAGCTGTAAAAGGTTGGATTGGCAGACAACTCTGTATATCGCTGCTGCAATGCGTCAAGAAATCTTTCTCCCAGTCCGGTTAGCTTTTCTTCATAATAGTTATAGGCATCAATAGTATCCTGATGGGCTTCCTGTTTTACGATTACAGTAAAAGACATACTATTTCTTTTGCTGGCGGGCGGCGTTCAATGATTCTTCAGCGGTATAAGATTGGCTGGTGCCGTTGAGGTGGTTTTGTCTTCGCTGATGAAATTGCTCAATATCTTCTTTGGTATAGCTCCAGTTAATCTCATCTTCCAGCAGGGTATAGATGGCCTGTAGTTTCTGCTCATCAGCTACATCAATGTACTGATGCAGTTTATCTCTCAATGATAATGGGATACCCATAATTTTTGTGTTTTCACAAATTTACTGTTTTTGGGCTAAAGCTGCAATGTTGGTAAAACCAGTTATTTCCCAGGCGAGTGTAGGATAGCTTTGTGTATTGGGGCGGTGGCAATCGCTGTAATACGGAGTTTGATTACAGATTAACGCCGAGTCCACTCTGCCCACAAAGCCGGGTTGTGAGACACGGCTATGAAACTATAAAGTTGGAAGACTTGGCAGGGAAGAAAGAAGTTTACTGTGTTGATTCAAAAAAAATATTTTTCTTCGTCAATACTACTGATTTCAATTTGCATTTCTCTAGAGTCAGAACAAATGTTCCTCTTTTAATCGGCATCGTTTCTACAGTAGTGAAATTGAAAATTACATCCTTAGTAGTGTTGCTCGTACCTCCATAATTAAGGATAATTTTTGGATAACAATTCCTGCTTCCTTTTGGAATTAAAATCTTTATACCATTGACACCTGGCTCAGATACAATTAATGTCAAATCAAATTCAGTTTGGTTTTCAAAGCATGCCTGACCATAAAAATCTATTCTGCTTTGCATATAAATATTTGGTGTTTCGCATTCTATATTTCTTAAGTCCGAAACCCCAACTTCAAAAATTACATCAGCGGCACTTCGATTTTTTGTGTCAATCTTTTTTCCAGCATTAACATTTGCTGCGGTTGTATTTCCTTCATTTATATTACTATTCATAAGATTATTGATAGCATCAGTTCTTGGCAATGTTCCTCTTTGTCCTGCAACAGATGTCCCATTCTGAATATCAAGAGCCTTCATTGTTATATTAACTGTATTATCAAGAGGGGTAGTAGTTCCGGTTATAATAAATTCAACACCTGCCATTTCACCAAGTTTTAATGCATTTTCTGGTTTGGTAAGTTTTTCTTCAGTAAGTTTTAATTCTTCAAGTAAATCTTTTATCCGGCTTCTATCAACTACGTTCAGTTCAGTATTACTTAGTTCTACGCTAAACGATTCTGCAATATATTTTCCAAGTTCTGTTACATTGCCTTGCAGGTCAACGAAGTTTGAAACTGCTACTCTTTTTTTACCAGTTTTTAGAAGGCGGTTTACAAGGGTGTCACTCATTTTTTTTATTTGGGCATCAAAGTCTGATTGCGAAAATGCATTAGTGCCAGATAGCATGAACAGCAATAGTAAAACTCTTTTTATTCTATTTCCCATATGGATTGATTTATAAACTAAGTTTTCTTTTGGAAAGATAATTGGCAAGAAACCCCTCCGTTCTTTGTTTTGCTTTTTTGTCAGTAATATCGGAAGAGCTTTCCGGATGATTAAATTCGGATTCAATAATTTTTCCGCTTTTTGTTTCAATTATAATAATATCATAAGTGGCATTTGCCAACTTTAATCCTTCAACAGAACTATTACTATAATCTATTGTTGACCTTACTAAACATATATAAGGGGATACCTGATTTACATTAGTATTTAAAATCGCCGATGAGTTTCCTTCAACAATCTGATTAAAGTATCCCAGTTCGATAAATGAATTTAGCAAAACAGATGAAGAGCTTCTTCCATATTTTTTTAACCAATCAACAAAAACCGAAGCAAGCTGATTGTCTTTTTTCCCATCTGTAACTGCAAGAACAGCGAAATCTGCATTTACAGATTTATTTATAACATCGATGGCTTCCGGCTTTTCTTGACTTTTTTTGGGAGAAGAAGAAACTTTTTTTTCTTGCAGCAAAGTAGCACCACCATTAGGAGGATGAGCTGGTTCTTTCTCAATTATTTTTACTGTATCTGTTCCTTTATCAGCTCTAACAATAATTTGTGGTTCATCATGGCCAAACCATTTTTTCCAAACGCCTGTTAATATTAGTGTTGCGATAACTAATATTAACCCAATAATTAAGTTTACAATAGTTCTTTGTTTGCTTAAGCCGGCCATGGTTGAAAGCTTGTAATCAAATTTACTTGTTTATTTGCAAATTTGTTGCTTCGGAAAAGTGATCCTTGGGAAAAGGAGATTTTACTGCCTCGTTGGACTAACTATAACCATTCAGCTTTTTTTTATTTTGGAACACTACGGACAACGGAGTCTAACCTTGATCATATATGGTATTTACCATTATAGGCATATCTTTGTTTACTTTCATTCTGACTGTATAGTTACTGCTTCTGTTAGAATTATATAAAAGAACAGGAAGAAATACTGTGCAGCCAAATAAATAATTCACTAACCTTAAATTTAATTCTATGCCGAAAAAGACAGCTGAACCCAGGAAGAATAAGCCTACTAAAAAGAAAAGCTCAGCACAGAAGAAAGCGAATCCAAAGAAAAAACTACGGTAACGTTAAAGCAGAGAGCCCGGTGCACAGCGCCGGGCTTCTTTTTACCCCGTTGTTGATGTTTTTGATTGGCAGATATTTTTAAAATTGAGAGGAGGTTTTAATGCATGTGGTTGGTGGAAGAAAACACCAGCCACGGCGTGTTGTTTTTTGGGAACACCTGCCAGGGCGGAATACTACGGACAACTGGGATTTAAGGCCTTTCTCGATATGATATGTCAAGAATATTCAATATACCATCATTATCTCCTAATCCTCCGGCAGCATCATTGATTCCCATCAAAACAGAACCACTAATGTCGGCAGGAACATCCAAGATTATTTGAATTTTTCCTCCATTAACTGTTACATGCGGTGAGTCAAATGTAAACTGAAGCATTTCACCACCCTCTGCAATTTGTACTACAAGACAACCTTCGTTCCGGCCCGGACATTTGTATCCATTATGATAGTGTGCAGGATGACCAATCCATCCTCTTGCATCGTAGTGACCGCCTCCGCCTGGAAACCGGTTAGCAGTCCATAACGTAGTCGCATCTACAACAATCGATAGAATTTTTCCGTTTTTTGTTCTGGCAATTTGTACACCTGTGTTATTCCATAATGCCATAGAATGAACTTGTGGATTTGGAGGTACCATAAATTTAAATTTTGATGAATTAAATTGATAACTAACAAATTTATGATAACAGGAATGGCAAGTCAATACCCTTTTCGGGTTATTGACCTTAATATATTGTTGGAGAAAACACCAACCACGGCGTGTTGTTTTTTGGAAACATCTGCCGAGGCGGAAAACGAAGCAAAAACATTCAGCATTTTATTTTTTGGAACACTACGGACAAAAGGGGCGAAAATATTTAATAGTTTTCTATTAGTATTAGAAGTCTCTCTATATCTTTCTTTTGATTGGCAATAGTTGTTTTCAAAAGTGCATTCTTCAAATATTTTCTTGCTTTTGAGTTTTTCTGTTGCTCGTAATATGCGATGCCAAGAGCATAATCTATATGAGACGCATAAAAATCTTCATTTCTGAACGCTTCATACATTGAAATTGCTGTTATAAAATTTTCTTTTACTATTTTTTTCGAAATTGTTAAGTATGGATAATGCAGTGTAAGATAATATACATCATTAAATCTCTTTTTATAGAATAAATTCTTTATTAATCCTTCAATAGGACCTGCTGGATGAAATTTTTCTTCTTTTACATACCATAAATGAACCTCTCTTGCTGTATAATTAGCAATATCTTTTTTAAAGAGTGACGAATAAGTTAGGAGATTTGGTATAATATTATAATTTTTCATTTCCCTGAGCACTTCTTTGGCCTGCTCAAAGTCAACCACCTTATTCATCAGCGTAGTGTAGGTTACTTCATCAGGATTTATGTTTTCGGCTTTCATTTCCCTGAGCACTTCTTTGGCCTGCTCAAAGTCAGCCACCTTATTCATCAGCGTAGTGTAGGTTACTTCATCAGGATTAAGTTTTCGGCT
>JAKQEA010000180.1 GCA_029558715.1 Bacteroidota bacterium
GCTGATAAAAATGAAATAGCTATGTGTACAGCTATGGCCGGCGAGATGCTGGGTATGAAATTAATTTATATGGATGCTGGCAGTGGCGCTAAACGACCTATTACTGAAACTATGATTGAAGCTGTTGCTAAACATATAGAAGTTCCTTTAATCGTCGGTGGCGGTATTATCCAACCTGAAAAAGCTTACCTGAATTGCAAAGCCGGTGCCGATGTGATCGTGGTAGGCAATGCTATTGAGAAAGATGCATCACTAATTAAGGAAATGAGTGATGCGGTGCACAGTGTGCCGGTTAAAGTGTAAGCCCAATTGGCATTTTCTCACATTCTTCCTGTTCTTCAATAACAAAAGTAATAGGTTGAGTCCTGTATGATTTAACAGGAAGTCCGTTTATTGTCGCTGGTTTCCATAACCCCTTGCTGGCAGAAATAACTGATGCTACTCTGTATCCTAAACCAAAACCTGGATCATTAAGAATCCTTACGTTGGCTATTTTACCAGATATTCCAATCTCGAATTGAGCCATGAGCTTATACCTACCTGGAGGAATGCTGTCCATAGCTAATGAATCCAGCTCAAGGTGCTTAAGTAAATACGTTTGCCATTCATTTTGGTCAGCCTTTGCTTCTATCTCCAGTATGCAGAAATAAAGTAGTTCGTTTGCTTTAGGAGACTGACTACTCACTTTATTTTCATTATTGGCTATAAACTGTTGTTGGCTATATCCAAAAGAAGAAGCAAATAAAAGAAGTACTACTAAAGACCGCATAAATGGCTAATGAGATGAACCAGCGAGCCTTTTCCATAAACTCACAACTTATCTCAGCTCCTCCACCTTAACCCTCGTAGGAGTTTCTTTTCCCGCTACAATACTTTTTGCACTTAAAGCAATAGCTTTTATTACTTCCGTCATATTCACTAAGTCCAGCGTTTCCACATGATCAGTAAGCTTATGATAGTGCGGCTCAATATCCATCTTAGAAGTAGAAATTGTATGTGCCGGCACACCCAATCTTGCCAACGTAGCATTATCAGACCGGTAAAATAATTGCTGTTGCGGATAGGGATCAGGATAAAAAGTAAAAGCAGTT
>JAKQEA010000207.1 GCA_029558715.1 Bacteroidota bacterium
TCATTAAATGGTCCTTCTATGATCTTGATGGTTTCACCTACAATAAATGGTTCACTCATACTTACACCGCCAGCCTCAGCCATTTCGTCCATTTTGCCCAGCATCTTGTTCACCTCTGCCTTACGAAGTGCAATGGGATTCTCTTTACCAAGAAAATGAATAACATTAGTGGTATTCTTGATAATATCTCTCAGATCATCGCTTAACTTTCCTTCAGCAATCTCAATCATTACATAGCCCGGATAATAATTCCTTTCTCTCATTACCTTTTTACCACTGGCCACCTTATATACTTTTTCTACAGGAAGGAATACCTGTTTTACTATTTCACTCCAGCCGCCACGGGAAATTTCCTTGTCAAGATATTCCTTGACCTTTTTTTCTTTACCGCTCACAACACGCAGCACATACCATTTGGTCTCCTGCTGTTGTACATTTTCTGTATTAGGTATTGCTTCCATTAGAAAATTTGTTTGTAGATAAACTTCAGTCCGTTACCGATAACAGTATCCATGGCCAGAACGATGAAGGTGATAACAATAGTCGCTGCCAATACAATCATAGTTGATTGCTGAAGCTGCGGCCATGTAGGCCAGGTTACTTTCTCCGCCAGCTCTTTATAGCTCTCTCTGAAATAGGTTGTAATCTTATTCATAAAAATCTGTTAGCACGGGCAGAGAGATTCGAACTCCCATCAACGGTTTTGGAGACCGCTATTCTGCCATTGAACTATGCCCGTAAGAATCAAAAGTCACCGGTCGTTCGGAACTTCCTATCGACCAATGACTTTTGAAGTATCAAAGATAAAAGATTATTTTAAAATCTCAGTAACCTGTCCGGCACCTACTGTACGGCCGCCTTCACGAATCGCAAACTTCAAACCTTTTTCCATCGCAATCGGCTGGATCAGTTTTACAGTCAGCGATGTGTTATCGCCAGGCATAACCATTTCAGTACCAGGATTCAATTCCACTTCTCCGGTTACGTCTGTAGTACGGAAATAGAATTGAGGACGGTATTTCTGGAAGAATGGAGTGTGACGTCCACCTTCTTCTTTACTCAGTACATACACCTCAGCTTTGAATTCAGTGTGAGGAGTAATAGAACCTGGTTTTACTATAACCATACCGCGGCGGATCTGAGTTTTCTCAATACCACGCAGTAACAGACCAGCATTATCTCCGGCTTCACCTTCATCCAGCAATTTGCGGAACATTTCCACGCCAGTTACAGTAGAAGTTAAGGGCTCAGCGATCAAACCTACGATCTCAACACCTTCACCAACTTTAATACGACCTCTCTCAATACGGCCCGTAGCAACAGTACCACGACCAGTGATTGAGAATACGTCTTCTACAGACATCAGGAAAGGCTGATCAACCGGGCGAGGAGGCAGCGGGATGTATGTATCCACAGCATCCATCAGTTCTTCAACTTGTTTTACTGCTTCCGCCTCACCTTCCAGTGCTTTAATTGCAGAACCTTTGATGATCGGCGTATTAGCACCATCAAAACCGTAGAAAGTAAGCAGGTCACGGATCTCCATTTCTACTAACTCTAACAGTTCAGGGTCGTCAACCAGGTCAACTTTATTCATAAATACCACAATCTTAGGTACACCTACCTGGCGGGCAAGCAGGATGTGCTCTTTAGTTTGCGGCATAGGTCCGTCTGTAGCAGCCACAACGAGAATAGCGCCGTCCATCTGGGCAGCACCAGTAATCATATTTTTCACATAGTCAGCGTGACCGGGACAATCAACGTGGGCATAGTGACGGTTTGCAGTCTGATACTCAACGTGAGCCGTGTTGATGGTGATACCCCTTTCTTTTTCTTCAGGAGCGGCGTCGATTTCATCATATTTTTTTGCCTGTGCCATACCCTTTGAAGCCAGGATAGTTGTAATAGCAGCAGTCAATGTTGTTTTACCATGGTCGATGTGTCCGATGGTACCAACGTTAACGTGGGGTTTGTCCCTCTTAAAGGTCTCTTTTGACATTGTTATCGGTTTTAAAGTTGTGTTTTACAATTATTGTTTTTTATGTGAAGCCGTCAGTATCACTACCCCGGCATTCTTGCGTCTCACTTGTTCTCCATCCAGTCGATCAATTAACAAATCCGGCTTATTGCTGATCTGTTAAATATGAGCCGTTAAAGGGAATTGAACCCTTGACCTCTTCCTTACCAAGGAAGTGCTCTACCACTGAGCTACAACGGCTGGTCTTGCCAGATCCGCCTCCGCTGAGCTATGGCGGTTTTTGAGCGGGAGACCGGGCTCGAACCGGCCACCTGAAGCTTGGAAGGCTACCGCTCTACCAAATGAGCTACTCCCGCTAATGAGTTTATTTCAAACAAAGATCTGATGTGGGCAAGGATGGATTCGAACCACCGAACTCCGAAGAGGACAGATTTACAGTCTGTTGCCGTTGGCCACTTGGCTACTTGCCCGCCTGGAGCCACCTGCCAGAATCGAACTGGCGACCTACTGATTACAAATCAGTTGCTCTACCAGCTGAGCTAAGGTGGCAATTTTATCTTTCACTACAGCTGGATAATGCAGCGAAACAGGCAATAAAGAACTACCCCCAATTTTTGGGAAGGCAAAGGTAAGGGAAATTAGATATTGCAAAAATTTTAAGGGAGATTTTTCTGCTGAAAATCAGGAAATAAAAAAGACCTCCGGGGAGGTCTTACATTTTTTTAAGCGGCTTGCTTTTCCTTTTTTCGTTTTATCTGTGTTACTAGTGAATCGAATGCATCGTCAAACGATTCTTCAAATGATTTACTGGTTGATTTTACAAAGAAATTGTGTCGTGGTACATGAACTCTGATTTCTGCAATCTTGTCTTTGATCGAATGCACCACATTGTCTAGTTTTAAAAATACATTCACCTGAATGATACGATCGCTAAACACCGTCAGCTTTTCAAGTTTTCGATTTACATACTCAATCAATTTGCTGTCAGCGTTGAAATGAACAGTTTGAATTTTTACGTTCATGGTCATCATTTTTAAACTGTGAAACAATAAATAAAGAACTTTTCTAAAAAATGTTTGCAAGGGTCCGGTTCTTTTATCATTTTCAAGTTACTACAAAAGAAGCTAGACTCCAAGTAAAAATTTTCAAAAAAAAATTGTGATAAGTGTAAACTTTTATGCTTTCGGATGAGCTTTTTTATGAATATCTTTTAGCTTCTCAATCGTGTTATGCGTATAGACCTGGGTGGAAGCAAGGCTGCTATGACCTAAAAGTTCCTTGACAGCATTCAGGTCGGCTCCATTATTCATAAGATGTGTGGCAAAAGTATGACGAAGCACATGGGGGCTCTTTTTATCAAGTGTACTGGCCTCCCCTAATACCTGATTTACAAGCTTCCATGCATACCGCGGGTATAATTTTTTTCCCCTTTCTGTAACTAACAAGGAATTGTTCATCCCCTCAAATTCTTTGTTTTTTAATTGCTGGTAGTTGCGGATAGCTGCAATAACCTCACGGCTCACAGGTATTACTCTTTCTTTATTTCCTTTTCCCAACACTTTGATCTGCTCACGGCTAAAGTCAATTTGATTTTCACTCAGGTTTATCAACTCACTTAACCTCATACCCGTTGCATAAAAAATGATTACCAACATTTTTGCATTCAGACTTTTCCAGTCTTCGGCAGCGGAATTCAATGTTTCGAGCAGCATTCTGGTATCTTCCTCTTTTACAAAAACCGGCAGCCGCTTGCCGATTTTTGGGCTGATGACTTTATCCATGGGGGTGCTTTCAATAGCACCTGTTTTCATATGATATTTAAAAAAAGACTTCAGGCTGGATATTTTCCGGTTCAGGGATTTAGAACTTAGCCCCTTGTCCTTCAAAGAAGCCAACCAGCTCCTTACAAAAGCGGAAGTGATGTCTTTTAATGCTGTTGCGCCAAACTGGATTTCTGCATAATCGAAAAACTCGATAAGGTCTGTGGTATAAGATGTAAGTGTATGGAATGAATACCTTTTTTCGAACTTAAGGTAATCAAGGAAGGATTGAATATGCGGACGATCTGCTACAGGCATAAAAAAAGACAGCTACAAAGCTATTGAACTTTGCAGCTATCTTTAAATATTATTGTTCAGCGTTAAATTATCCTTCGATCTTACCGCTGGCTATATTCTGCTTATAGATTGCTTTCAGTACTTCACCACGACGCTTTACCGATGGCTTAGTAAAGCTTTGACGCTCCCGCAACTGAAGTAAAATCTTCGATTTTTCGAATTTCTTTTTGTACTTCTTCAACGCCTTGTCGATGTTTTCGCAATCTTTTGAGTCGATTATCAGCATAACTTATATACCTCCTTCGGTATTTTTTAGGACGGCAAAGATAGGCGGGAATTTTGAAAAGACGAAATGAAAAATAGAAATGATTTACCTTGCCTTTATGTTTACAGGCATTGTAGAAACTACAGGGGTTGTTAAAGAGGTCATTTCCAGTGGTTCAAACAGGATATTCTGGATTGAATCTCCCATTTCTGACCAGTTAAAAACTGATCAAAGTGTAAGTCATAGCGGCGTTTGCCTTACGGTGGAGGAAGTTAAAAATAATCTCCACCGGATTACCACAATAGACGAAACTCTCCAAAAATCAAATCTTGGCAGCTGGGAAAAAGGCACTCTTGTAAATCTTGAACGTTGTCTTCAGTTAAATGATCGTATTGACGGGCACCTGGTACAGGGGCATATTGACGCTACAGGCATTTGCATCAAAAAAGCCGATAAAGGGGGTAGTTGGGAATTTGAATTTGAGTTCCCTAAAAAGTTTGCGGCTCTTGTGATCGAAAAAGGTTCTATTTCTTTAAACGGAATAAGCCTGACCGTTTTTGATGTTAAAAAGAAAAGCTTCAGGGTTGCAATCATTCCTTACACATTTGAACATACCAATATCAGGAACCTTAATACCGGTGACCGGGTAAACCTGGAATTTGATATGATTGGCAAGTATTTGCTCAGAAGACTATCTTTGAAAGACTAACTACTAACCCCTTTCGTGTGATGAACCCCGAAAATCCCAACAGGCAATATTATCCTGCCCTGGATGGTCTTAGGGGGCTTGCTATATTATTAATTGTTATTTATCACAACTTCGGCTTTATTAATAATTATTTTTTCTTTGGTTGGCTGGGGGTAGATCTATTCTTTGTGCTTTCAGGCTTTCTTATCACAGACATTCTTTTAAAATCTCTTGGCACAAAAAATTATCTCAAAAATTTCTACTTACGAAGAGTGCTGAGAATCTTTCCCCTTTATTATTGTTGCCTGATTCTTTTTTTGTTAATAATTCCCGGCATCAACAGTCAGTTCGATGTAAGATATTATACCCAAAACCAGCTATGGCTTTGGACTTATCTTCAAAACTGGCTTTACATTTTTAAGGACCCCGGATCCTATAATGTATTAAATCATCTCTGGTCCCTCGCAGTAGAAGAACAATTTTACCTGCTTTGGCCCCTGGTCATTCTGATCGTTCGCCGGCCCAGGCGCTTACTTTTCCTCATTTCTTCATTACTGATCGGGGTATTATGCCTCCGGTTATGGATATGGAATAACCAGGTAGCAGATCTTGCTTATTTCAACCTTTATACTTTTACCCGCATTGATGGAATCTGCATCGGTTGCATAGTAGCCCTGCTTCAGAGAATAAACAGCCAATTTTTAAAGAATTACACTCCTTTTATTGTATTGTTCTTTGCAGCTTTAAACTTTGGCTTCTTCTTTGTGAATCGCCAATATCGTTTTACGTTTCCTTATTTGGCCCTGGTGGGATATACGACGTTTGCTATGATATTCGGATTGCTGGTCAATGAAGCTGTTACCAAAGAAACCAGGCTAATCAACAGTATTTTCAATATTTCACTACTCAAATTTTTTGGCAAAATTTCATATGGATTTTACATATTTCACTGGCCGGTTTATGTACTGCTCCGCCCTTTGCTATATTCTTTTATATCCGACTATCTTACGGGGGGATTATTATCACTAACCGTTTCAGTGATAGCTACCATAGCAGCTATTATAATCAGCTGGATCAGCTACCAATATTTCGAACGTTATTTTCTTAAATTGAAAGACAGGTTTATTTAGTTTCACCACATTTCTTTATCCTTTTTTTGATTGTATCTTTAGCCCATACCAATGACAGAACAGATAATAATATTGATACCTGTTTATAACGATGGCCTGTCGGCCAACAGATTGCTGAATGAACTCAGCTCATCTTTTAGCGCCTTTTCCAATTGCAATTTCTCTGTCCTGATACTGAATGACGGTTCAAATGAGAATATTACTATTAGCAAAACATCAACTTTGCCAGTCAGTATTCTTCATCTTCACCGGAATATCGGGCATCAAAAAGCAATTGCCATAGGATTGGCCTATATAAAAGAAAATCTTAGCTACAATAAAGTTCTTGTGATGGATAGCGATGGCGAAGACAGGCCGGAAGATGCTGCCCTTCTCCTTAAAGAATCTGCTATCAATCCCGGAAAAATAATTTTTGCTCACAGAAAATCCCGACAGGAAAGCAACAGGTTTCAGCTGTTTTACCGAATATACAAAATGGTATTCCGCCTGTTTACAGGCAAAAAAATAACTTTTGGCAATTTTATGGTAATGCCAAAATCGTTGCTTGATAAAGTCGTATTCTACAGCGAGATATGGAGTCATATTGCGGGAGGTATTATTAAGACCGGGTTACCATATATCCTTGTCAACACACATAGAGGCAAGAGATATGATGGCAACTCAAAGATGAGTTTTACTTCTTTGCTGATTCACGGACTCGGCGCCATTGCCGTTTTCATTGAAGTCATTGCCAGCCGGCTGTTAATTTTTTCATTATTACTCATTGGTATTTCGTTAATGGTAATACTTATATTATTAGGCATAAAAACATTTACTGACAGAGCTATTCCCGGATGGACATCTACTGTTATCTCTGCCATGCTTATCATTTTATTACAGAGTTTCCTGCTTTCTTTATTCACTGTTTTCCTTTATTTATCATCGCAGTCTCAGCGGAAATTTATTCCGGCAAAACATTACAAGGATTATACCGGAGCTATTGAAACCGTTTAATAAATGACAGACCCCTTCAAATACCAGGGTGATGAGTTGGCTTTATTTCAGTATGCAAAAAACTGGAAGAAATACTTCTCCCGGCAGATTACTCCTTATATCAACGGACAGGTATTGGAAGTCGGCGCAGGAATTGGCGCCAGCACACTCCTTCTTAACAATGGCATTCCTGTCAAATGGCTGCTGCTGGAACCTGATAAAGAGATGAGTGAAGTATTAGAGACACTGATTTCAGAAAAAAAACTTCCTGATAATTGCAAAATACAGACAGGAACAATTGACCAGCTAACAGCAAAATTTGACGCTATATTATATATAGACGTACTGGAACATATTGAATCAGACAGAGAGGAAATAAGTAAAGCGGCTGCCTTATTAAACAATGGCGGGCATTTAATAGTGCTCTCTCCTGCTTTTCAATTCCTGTATAATCCATTTGATAAAGCTATTGGTCATTACAGGAGATATAATAAGAGGATGCTCCGCCAATTAACCCCTCATACCCTGAAATTGCTGCATTGCAGATATTACGACTCAGCCGGATACTTTGCCGCACTGGTTAATAAGCTGTTACTTCGTCAAAAATATCCTACCGTCAAACAAGTATTATTCTGGGACAGATGGATCATACCGGTTTCAAGAATTACAGACAAGCTATTGTTTAACAGTTTTGGCAAAAGCATTATTTCAGTCTGGGAAAAAGAGCAACTGCAATAAAACTCCATTTATATAGTTTTGCAAATACAACTATGCAAAATAACCTGGAAGGAATATCTTTTGATGAAGTAATTAATGAAACTGGTACGAGTTATACTGTGTTCAGAACAACTTTGCGTCCCCGCTATACAAAAGTCCTTTCAGATATTATAAAGGGCTATTTCTTTTTATTGCTTACTTCCAGCCTCGTTTTTCTTTCAGGCCAAACCTATCCATCTTTATGGTGGCTGTATATTCCTGCAGGTAGTATTTTAATCGGATATATTGCTGCCTATATAGCCCTTTTTATTCATGAGGCAGGACATTACAACATACATCCAGACAAAAAGATAAATGACAGCCTGGCAACATTTTTTCTTTGCCTTCCATTTGGTCTTTCTATGAAATCATACAGAAAGATACACTGGCAACATCATCTTCACCTGGGTACTCCACAGGATACAGAAACCTCCTATTTTAATGCCCTGACAAAACTATTTATCCTGGAAACACTTACGGGTGTTCATTTACTCCGTACTATGCTGAAAAAAGGGACTAATAATATATTAACCAAAGAACAAAGAAAGCAAAGCGGCATTATGCTGTTTGCGGGATTCTTATTACATGCAATTATTCTGGTATTCTCCTTTCTCAATGGTCATTGGGCATTTGCAATTACATGGATACTGGGATTTGGAATTTTTTTCCCCTTTTTTGCCACCGTCAGGCAGATATTGGAACACCGGGACGAATTGGCGAACCATGCCACTAATTTCAATAAAATACCGCATGGCAAAGTGAGCAGACTATTTATTCATACATTCTTAAGCAGCAGTTTTGGGGCGGCTGGATTCACCCGGCACATGATACATCATTGGGATCCACAGATATCATATACCCGGTTAAAAGATATTGAGGATTTTCTCCTTCATAATAAAAAAACTGAAGAAATAATCCACTCATCAAAAACATCCTACTCCTCAGTACTTAAAAAGCTCCTGGCCGCACCTTGAATTCCGCTTCCATATATTGCCCGGTTTGCCATCAAAAAAATACCAGCATATGGAGTGTGGCCAAAGACTACGAATATCATTCCGTAAAAGAAGACTTTACATATTATCATTGTGCCGACTGCGGAACTATCTTTATACACCCCATACCTCTTAGCCAGCTTAAAAAAATATACCCTTCCAACTATTATTCATTCGTCAACGTTTCAAAAAACATAGTTGTTAAAATAAAAGAATGGCTGGATAAAAGATTTTTCAGAAAAATCTTATCCGGGTTAAACACCAATAAAATTGATGTACTTGATGTTGGCGGAGGGACAGGCTGGATTCTTGATGTATTAAAGAAAACTGATAGCCGTGTTGGATTTACACAAATCGCAGATATTGATGAAAAAGCAAGGATCATAGCTGAGCAGAATGGACATGCTTATTTTAAAGGAACCATTGAAGAGTTTAATACAGACAAAAGATTCCATCTTATACTGATGCTTAACCTCATAGAGCATGTTGCAAACCCATTAGCAGTCATACAAAAAGCAGAAACACTACTGAATCCCGGAGGTATAATAATTATCAAAACACCCAATACTGATAGCTGGGATGCAAGACTTTTCAGAAGAACTTACTGGGGAGGGCTTCACAGCCCCAGGCACTGGGTTATTTTCTCAGAAAAGAGTTTTAAACTATTGCTGCAATCAACAAGACTAAATATCAGGAAACTAAACTATACACAGGGAGCTCCTTTCTGGGCATTCAGCATCATAGCTGCTTTACATCGTAAAAGAATAATCCGCATTTCAGCCCAAAGGCCTATAATCTTTCATTGGCTCTTCGCTCCCATCAGCGCTTTATTTGCCCTTTTTGACTTTGTACGGAAGTCTTTTGCCAAAACATCGCAGATGTTTATACTTCTTACCAATGAGGAAAATCAATAAGGGTGTTTTGATGATTTTTTTATCTATTTTGTAGCTGTCAACCAGGCGAAAAATTACATGAATATTACCGGCATCTTTGGGCAAAAACATGTTCACTACAAGAACTATCTTTTGTTGTTACTCATTTGCCTGCTCGCCTACTGGCCATTGACCTTTAACATATTCAGTGTAAAAAATGATGCCATTCATTACTTTCTGCCCTATCGTTTCAATATCAGTGAAGCAATAAGAAATGGGGAATGGCCATTCTGGAGCCCCTATATTTATCTTGGCAATCCTATCTATGGAGATATGCAAAGTGGCGTATGGAATCCCTTCGTATGGCTATTTTCCTGCATCAGCAGATATAATATTACTTTATTCCACTGGGAAAATCTGCTTTATATCTTCCTTGCCGGCGCTGGAATGTATAAACTAACCAATCGCCTGACATTACATACACATGCCGCTTTACTGATTGCCGTAAGTTATATGCTCAGCGGATTTATGCTCAGTGGGCAACTTATAAACTGGCTGGCGTCTGCTGCTTTTATTCCATTTGTCATACATTATTACACATTACTATTGAATACAGAAAGAAATGAGTATGCAATCAAGACTGGCATTGCTTTGTTTTTTTTATTTACTGCAGGCTATCCCTCTTTTTTTATCATGGCCTGTTATATCTTATTATTCCTTTTTTTTCTTACGATCGTAAGAAAACTCAGACTTAAAGAGTCAAAGACTCCCAAATGGAGCTTATTTTCTTTACAACATCTTTTTCTGATCCTCGTTTTCGTGGGATTATCTTTACCGGCAATAGTCTCCTATATTGATCTTTTACCTTACTACCAGAGAGGAAGGGGAGTCAGCTATACAGAAGCTGTCATTAACTCGTTTGAGTGGCAGCATTTCCTTTCAGTATTTTTTCCTTCCTCTATCAGCGCTACCGACATTAGTTCATCAACAGATATTACCCTAAGAAATGTATACACCGGTATATTTCCCTTACTATTACTATTTGCTTTCCCTCCAAAGCTAAACAGAAGGAATATCTTACTGATCAGCCTGGCCCTTTTTACTGTACTATTCAGCATGGGCGACCTTATTCCGCTTCGAAGGTTATGCTATGATTACCTGCCGCTAATGAATACATTCAGGCATCCTTCCCAGGTACGGTTATTTTTTATTTTCGCTGTACTCTTACTGGCTGCGCCCGGAGTTAGCTATTTCCTAAAAAACCATTCTAACTTCCAAATTTTAAGCAAAGTAAATCTGCCAGCATTAACAATTGCGGGGATTATATTAATAATAACAATAACTGCAATCATCCAATCAGGCATCCCTGTATTTTTTAATCCCATTAATAACAACCCAATAACAACATCAATAAAAGATGTTATTGATAATATATCGCTTAGTGATGCAGTTATTGTAAACGGTATCATTCAACTGGCATTCATTGCCGCTTTTGCTATTTGGGTCAGGAGAATAAGAAGAAGAATTCGGATATTTTCATTTCTATGGATTGGAAACCTTTTTATAATGTCACAATTTACCCTGCCATCAACATTTGTTGGGAAAACCACTCCGACAGAAATAAATACACTAATAAACCACTCTCCGCCAGGCTATCCAACGGAAGTATTGAAAAACACAATCAGCGAAAACAGCAAGAATACTACCGATAATTTTAATAAGATTGCCCTTTCTAATTTCTATAACAAACAGATCGGTATAAGTAAAACGGTAAACTCACCCGCATTTTTACAACAACAGGAACAGTTTATAAATAATGAGTTGCTTTACCATTATATAGCTTCTTTCCCTGTTGTATATATTGCGGATCAGACCCTGAGTCTTAAAGATTCAAATAAGCTTAAAACAAATGATAGCTGTAACTACGCATTCACAGACACGGTTTTAGTAACAGATAAAAGCTGTGATAAACCCAATAAAGCACAGATAATTAAATTGTCTGCAAACAAGTTCGAAATTGAAACTGAAATGAACCGGCCGGGGTTCCTTGTATTGACCCAAAATTATAACCATAACTGGAAAGCCACGGTTGATAAAAAACCGGAAATGGTTTATAAAACCAATCTCAGCTTTATGGGTAGCTTATTAGCTACTGGCAAGCATACGATTATTTTTGAATTTTTCCCCGCCAATACTGTAAAAGCTATATGGATAATGTGCGGCACAATCCTCATTCTTTTATTACTCGGAACTGTATCTTTAGTCAGGCAATTAAAAGTCTCTACTATTGACTAATGAACAGGAACAGAATAATATTATTATCCCTGCTATTATCATTACCGGTAATTCTCTTTTTGCTACACCACTACTTCTATCATAGCAATGAACTCCAACCAACCGGCTTTACTGTTGATGAGAATATACTGTATATGTCCTACGCCAGGCAGTATGTTGACCAGGAAAATTTTTCCCTTTATTACTCTAACCCTTTTAATGGAAATCCTGAATCAGCAAAAATATATTTCCAACCAATTAATTTTCTTTTTGCCGCTGCAATAAAAGCAGGTCTTGACCCAGGATTGACTTTTTCACTTTTTGGGCTTCTCATGGCAATTTTTTGCATCTATACAGGAATACTAATAATTCAGCATCTTTTGGCTGGACAAAAAAATCAAACGCTTATTTCACTACTCTTTACCTGGGGTGGCGGATTAACTGCCATAGCTGGTTTCGCCGCTGCTTTTTTCCTTTCTGATCAACAGCCGTCATCCTGGCTTGACAGTATTCATACAGCTGACCCTGCAAATGGCTGGTGGGGACTAAATTGGGGAAGAAATCTATTTATTCCTTTAGAAGCCTACTACCATTTTTTGTTCTTATTAAATATTTACCTGGTTTTAAAACATAAATGGAAAGCAGCTATTGCAGCAGCTTTCTTTCTTTCTATATCACATCCATTCACTGGGATTGAATACTTACTTATAATAAATGGCTGGATCCTTGTTGAAAAACTATGGTTTAAGAACAAGGAAATACCATTCTTTTACTGGGCAGGTAGTATGGCTGTAACATTTTTTCATGCCTGGTACTACCTGTTTTACCTGAACAGCTTTCCAGAACATCAACAACTATTCTCTCAATACAGTGCCAGCTGGACTTATAGTCTCCGTATTGCCATTCCAGCTTATCTGATTGTTGCTATTTTATCTGTTTTTGCTGTAAGAATTAATAAAACAACTACCATTCTTTCGCAGCCACATCAGCGTTTATTTTTATGCTGGGCGGCTATTGCATTTCTGCTTTCCAAGCATGAATGGTTTATCAGGCCAATGCAGCCAATTCATTTTACCCGGGGTTATATCTGGGCCGGGTTATTCCTTCTTTCTTTACCTGCTTTGTTATGGTTAATTAATGAATCAAAAAAGAATCAGCTAAAGAAATGGTTATTTACAGGATTTATTATTCTTTTCCTTGCAGACAATATCCTGTGGACAGTTAATATCCTGAGAAAAAAAGAAACTACTGAATGGGAAGGGCATATTACTAAAGACACCAAAGAAGTACTTGAGTTTCTAAAAGATAACAGTACTGTAAATGACCTGCTAATTGGCAACGCTGTACTTATAAATTATATATCCCATGCTTATTGCCCTGCTAATTCATGGGTATCGCACCCTTATAATACACCTAACCGGGAGGACAGAATAGTACAGGAGAAAAATTTTCTGAGAACAGGAGCAATGCCAGCCGATTGGAAGAACAGAAGAGTTCTACTAATTACTGATAAGGAAAGTAATGATTCAATAATAACAAAACCTGATTTTTTTAAAGAAAGAATATTTGAAAATAGCCGCTACAGCATTTTTAATCTGTAATACTTTTCCCTTTCATTGCCTTACTGATCGCTTCATCCATTAATCTTTCTGCATAAGGCCTGGAAATTTCGTTTAGTTTTTCTATACCTGCCTGTATTTCATCCTTTACTCCTTTAGTGATCAGGACAGTTAAAGCATCCATTGCCTGCCGGGTTTGTCGCATCTCCTCTTCCGATAAAAAATTACTATTCTTTACTATAAACTGGATCGTTGTATCAATTATCTGCTTCGCTTCCGTTTGCGCCTCAACCAAAGCTCTGACCTGGATATCTTCCCTGGCATGAGCAATCGAATCCATCAGCATTTTTTCCACCTTTGTATCTGTAAGGCCATACTGGGGTTTCACTTCTATACTTTGTTCTACGCCACTTCTTAATTCCTTCGCATTTACCACCAGGATACCATCCGCATTCACTAAAAAAGAAACCTCAACCTTTGGTAAACCAGCTGGCATACCCGGAATACCGGTTAAATTAAACTCAGCCAGTTTCCTGTTATCCTTCACTAAATCCCTTTCACCCTGGAAAACAGCTATTCTCATACTTCCCTGTCCATCTTTTTGGGTAGTATACTGTCTTGCCGCCTTTGATGGAATTTTCGAATTCCTTGGAATCAGTACATCCATCAGTCCACCCATCGTTTCAATACCCAGTGAAAGAGGTGTTATATCAAGTAACAAAAGATCTTTATTGTTACCAGCTAAAATATCAGCCTGTACAGCGGCTCCTAATGCTACCACCTCATCCGGATTTAAAGAATAATGAACATTCTTTCCAAAAAAATTGCTGACATTTTGTTTTACCAGCGGCACTCTTGTAGAACCACCAACCATAACAACCTCATCCATATCGCCGATTGCCAGATCAGCATCTTTCAGAGCATTCTTACATGATTGAATAGTTCTTTCTACCAGCGGAAGAATGAGACTTTCAAACTGCTTTTTAGTCAATTTAATCTCCTGGCCAGCAACTTTGCCTCTAAAATTATCAGAACCAGTAAGCATTTTTTTGGCTTCTTCAGCCATAAGACGAAGCTCTTGTGCAAGATTCTTATGGACACTCAATTCTTCATCAGTAATACCCAATTCTGTGGCCCAACATTTCACAATCTTCCTGTCAAAATCATCACCGCCCAAATAAGTATCCCCATTAGTGGATAGTACTTCAAAAATGCCTCCGTTTATTCTTAGGATTGAAATATCAAATGTCCCCCCACCCAAATCATAAACGGCAATAGTTTTTGTTTCCTCCCTGCTGAGACCCATTCCATAAGCGAGACTTGCGGCAGTAGGCTCATTCACAATACGCAAAACATCCAGTCCGGCTAATTTTCCTGCATCCCGGGTTGCCTGTCGTTGCGCATCACTAAAATAAGCAGGTACTGTAATTACAGCCTTAGTGACTGGTGTCTTTAATATATGTTCTGCTCTTGCTTTTAATTCCTTTAATATAAAAGAAGATAATTCTACCGGCGAATAAAACCTGGCTCCTACTTGTATTTTCACCAGGCTCTCAGTATTATCATCAATTATTTTATAACTGAAAAAAGAAGAATGCTCTTTTACGTCACTATACGATTTTCCCATCAAACGCTTAACTGAAAAAATAGTGTTCTCCGGTTCAGTAATCAGGAATTTCTTCGCCTCATCACCCACTGCGATTTGCCCTTCATTTCCGAAATGCACAATCGATGGAACAAGAGCCATTCCGTCATGCTCCTTCAAAACAACAGGTTGTCCTGTCTCAGGATGAATGATTGCTACCAGGCTATTAGTCGTACCCAGATCGATCCCGACAATCATTTCCTGTTTTTGCAGGCTGCCAGTTGCTATATTAATACCAATCTTCGCCATTATTACTAATTAACCGTTATAAATTTATGTGTCGTAAAAAATGATTCAGGGTAAAATGATTGTATTGTTTCCGTATCTGATAGAACTGAGTCAACACTTTCTTCCATTATATTTTCTTCCTGCCTGACAAAGAAAAGATTATACCCTTGCCTGTTAGAGCCGGCCATTTTGTATCCTTTCATTTTACCCAGCTTTCGCATTGCCTCTACCGACGCTCCATTATACATTTTATCAACTGAATGATGATTATTATCGCCATAGGGCACTATCAGATCTTTCTTGCCAAATTCCACCTTTGCCTCTATCACCACAATTCTTGGTTTAATTTTCTCAATCGCCTTCCATATCCAATAATCATTACCATCGATATCTATTGACAATAAACCAATCTCTCCATTTATCCCGGCTCTGCTTAGTATCTCGTTTACATTATCTGCCAATACCATTTCATTTAAGATCCGGGTATTCTGTCCTTTATCAACAACTGATTGATAAAATCGTTTGCCTATAGCGAGCTGTTTTTCACTTTTATCAATAAAAATTCCTTCCCACCCATAATGAACAGCAAGATTAGCGCAGTTACTTTTTATACAGTCTCCTGATCCGATATCGACAAATACTGAAGGCACATCGGCCATCTGGTTTAGCAAATAAAGTATTATTCCATCTTCTCCATGATAAGTGAAATTGTTGTAAGACGCCTCACACAATTTTGTTATAGATTTTTCCCTGATCCTGTTACACCAGGCATCCATATCGGATCTTTTCGCCGCCTGCTTTTGGCGGTAATACATCCAACCTGAAAAATACTTTTTTATGAAGGCTTTAAATGAATGCATTTATACAAACAGCAAAATTCGTTTATCATTAGCGTAAAAAAAAGTCCTGCAAATGCAGGACTTTACGTATTCGGGAATATTTTTTAACGCATCAGGTACATTTTACCGTACCCTTTATTGAAATACTTATCAGTATTATCATTCTGGGCCTTGTATTTATCCAACGCTTTACCATTAAGGTTAGTAACTACCCTGTAAAGATAAATACCATTCGCAAGCTTTTGCCCATATTGGTCAGTACCATCCCATTTAAACTCAGTTATATTCCTTCCAATCCGCAAAGGCCCAAGCTCATCTTTGGTAATCTCCCTGACGATTCTGCCTGTTACGGTCATTATTTCAATTTTGATATTCTGTGGCACTTCATTACCCGTAATAGTAAAGACAAATGCTGTTGAAGTAGTAAACGGGTTAGGATAATTCAACATATTTGAGATCATTGGTTTATTGATCACCTCAAACAATACACGGTATTCAATGCTTCCTGCTTCGTTATTACTTTTATCCTTTCCTGTTATTATCATCTCATACTCTCCATCCTGCTGGAAATAAGGCCTGAAATTGATTGTGGCAGTATTGTCAGGGTTAGGAGCCTGGCCTGCAGGGGTAAATCTGAGAGTATCATTATTAAAATAGAACCTTCTCAGCGTACCGTTCGGGAAGCGAACCTGCAATGTAAGGAGAGTTGTATCATCCAGGATCATCCATTTTGCTTCATCTTTCAACTTTACCAGAATGTCAGGTTTTGACGAAACAATATCCCTGTTCAGTATATGCACCCCATCAAACGTGACATCCAGTAAGGGATTAAGGCTGTCTGGTTTTACATAGAGGTTCCTATAGGCAAAATTGTTAAAATGATATTGCTCCAGCTGATCGTTGTCCGGATTCGCTTCAATGTAAACTGTATTAATACCAGGCAACGAGTTTGTGCTTACAATATTACCCAGTTGCAATGTATCATTTACAGGTAAAGGTCTTCTTCTTGCCATCGGTATGATATGCGGAACATTATTCCTGTCTGTTATCACCATTTTCACTTTTAAACTATCAAATGCGGCTTCACTAACATTCTTAAACCCGATCTTGAAATTATATGGCTCCCCTACTTCTACAGTATCTTTTCCGGTGAAATATAGATTTGGAGCAATAGCACCCTCCGGAACGGGCACATAAGTGACCCTCCAGTAACGAAGATTATATGGTGTGAAATTGACATTATCCTCTGTGCGCATCTTAAGCTTTACGTAAGGATATTGTAAAGGGTCAATTGATGAAACATCAAAATCCTGTTGTGCAACAGTTAATCCGCTAAATAATGTTTGCTCGGTTCCGGCAGGAGTAACACCTATTACATCTACAGTGGCTGTATCACCAGTCGCTTCACTGCTTCCTCTCCATTTAAGCTGTTTCCAGGCCTTTGCTGGACCAAACACTGGCGAAGTGATGAATCCAAGTGTATCCCTGGTTGGGCAGTCAACTGACAAAGTTGGATTATCTGTAATGCCATCCCCCATTATCCATTTAGGTATAAAAGAAGGATCATTCTTTTTGTACACCAAAGCCCAGGGTCTGGGCCTGTAAAAGGAATCAATACTGCTTAGCCCTGCATTTTTCAGGTAATGGTACAATGATTGGCCCGGACCATGTAATGCTTCATCAGCTGCCCAGTCAGCTGCCCAGGCATTCGGAAAACCAAATGCAAGATCCAGCGTAAAGTTTCTTACCACCACATAGGCACCATCAGGAATCACATCACGCATAAAATCCATCATTTTTCGCCTGCTTGATGTATCCGTGTAGCGATACTCAAAATTGAAATGTTTGGTACTTCCAAAACAGTTGTTATCTGTACTGCCATACAAACCTTCTCCAAGAGAAGTAGGATAAGTATTCGCAGTCACCCGTTGATTCACCCACGGCTTGAAAGATATGGGATCAAATACGTTAAAAACAAGAGAAGAGAACCAGCACATCAGGCGGATGGCGGATATCCCATCAATAGAAACTGCCAAACAGGCCTCTTGCGTACATCCGCTGGAAATCCAGGTGCCCTGTCTTATAAACAAATTATGATCAACTGGTCCGTACTTGAATGAACGGCTGGCAGAGTCAAGTTTCATTCTTTCATACTCAGACTTTGTGTGCTGATAAAAATCAGACTGATTGTATCCAAGATCACTGCTATTGGGCCCGGTATTGCTCAGATAAATAAAAGAAGACTTATTCCATGATGGCTGTCCGTTTGCAGGCACAGGGGCTACCCTCCAATGATAAACTGTACTATCTGTAAAAGGAACGCCGGGTGTAAACTCTAATACTCCACCCGAAGAGCTGATTGTACGGGTTATTTTAGCAGGCGAATTGAAAAACTCTGTTGTATCCATTTCCATGGTATACTGTTTTATACCACTAAAAGGATTGGCAGTTGACGCAACCAGTTTAATATCCTGCTTATTAATTATTGCAAATGTATAGGGATAAACAGGCCTTGCTTCGTCTTCGTAAATAAAGATATCTTTTGTTATACAGTTATTTGTCTCATATAGCTCATCAACAGTATTATCGGCATCAATACATATCGATATTTTATTAAGACCTTTATCTCTTGTTGGTACAATATCTATGGAATACAGAAGTGAATCTATAAAACGAATACCAGGGATAGTATCTCTGCGGATCACTTCCGTAGTCAGGTTAGGATAAGTCCTTTTTACCTCAACTACTATTTTCTTATTAATTGCTTTCCCCAGGTTCATGAATTTAGCATCCACATTAAAATGTGTTTCAGCCACTGAAATAAATGTGGGATTAACCTTTATCAACTGATCTTCAATAACGTAATCCGGTTTATCCGCCGATCCGTCAAGTTTTAGAGCGGGGTCTCCATGCAATGTAGTTTGCTCACAATGAAATCTTGCATAGTAATCATTCTGGGTAGTAAGGTTATATACCTGCGTAATAGACTCGATCAGGATTTCTCCCAATGACTTCCCATATTTCGATACAGCAGTAGCAGTCATTGTCCTGGAATTAAATATATCCAGGTAGTGTACAATACCAAAGTGAGTACTGGCAATAAACGCAATAGACCCCCGCTGATTTGCAAGAACAAATTTCTCAGAAAGGGTTTCTTTGGTAATAAACCGGAGAGTATTAAAATTGAAGAAATTACCGGCATTACACCCCATTACAATTGTTACAGGATATTTCCCTGCATTATTATACTGGTCAGGGTTATCCAGATTAAATTCAAGTGTAGTGGCCGAAGAGTGCCCAAAATAAGTCATCAGGCCTATTCCTTGCTCAAATAGTTGATACAACTTTTCATTGCTGGCCTGTTCCACAGGTGCGGAACTGACTTTACTAAATGTGTGTACATTAGCCCCATAAAAAGTATCAGAAATGATAGTTTTATACCTTTCCATATCTGCTGTAAGTATAGAGCCAAGGGCGCCGTCTGCTGCACCAATTACATGCACCACATTCTTGGTCCATGCCTTATCAGCTATCAGGGGAGAAGAGAATGCCTGTTGCTGTTCATACTGAATTACCTTGGCAAGGTATATGGCTACTTCATCCCCGTTAATAGCAGAGATACGTCCGATCGGAACTTTTGGTATGCCATCAAGTCCTGGCTCTGCTGTGATCATATTATCAGAAGCAGGATAGCCAAATGTGGGAATTAAGGATAATTTTTCAACATCAGGATTACTTTCATAGGTTCTATACTGTAAATAATTCAACCCTTTACCCACAAGCAATACATTTTTAACGGGATTGCTATATGTAGCTCTTGCCCAGCGAACAAAATTCCGGAGAGCTAAAGGATTCGTTTTTATACCAAACCCAAATTGATCAATAAGCTGATCTATCAGGTAAACTTTAGCTGTATGGTTACCACCAGCAGCAGAACTTCGATAATTCTTATATTCTTCTATTGGGTTCGCACCACCGGTAGAAGTCATCAATGCAGAATGAGAAATGATTAGATAGTTACCCTGGTTTGAAGAGGCAGAATAGTTTACAAAATTTCGCTGCTGGAAAGTAGTGACTGCTACAGGAAATGAAGATTGCTGCGTTACAAGCAACAATTTTCTTGCTACAGCTGAAGGCTCAAGGGCTACTTTAACCATAGTAGACGGTGATGTAATATCTCCAATATATCTTTTCCCATTAGTCAGATCATACAAAACCGGGCTAACACCTCCATGAGTAAACCCTGTGATCTCAAGATAATTACCCGCTGCATTCGCAGGAAGTTCAAATAAAAAATTATTGGCGCCGCCAAAATCGAATGTACGGGGATATGAAAGCTCAATTTGAGCTACAGACATTCTTCCGCCGCCATTATTTGTTACATCAACGGCTGCTGTACCACTGCTTATTTGTGAAATGTTGAATGGCACCTGAACCTTCACATAATCAAAAAAGTCCAATGCTCTTGTATCTACTGTTGCACTATTAACTTTTGTAACAATCTGCCGGGGATCCAAAGAATTTCCTGTGGCATTAATTTTCAATACCGGGGCAGGAGCTGCTCCGGTGTAAGGAAATAAATTAAATAAGGTTTCCGTTCTTGTAGCCCCTGCATTAATATCATTAGAAGTCCATCCTTCTCCCTGATCGTAGGAAGAAGAATAAACATATTCTCCAACAACCGCCGCATATCCGGGATTAATTCTCTCTCTGAAATACTTACCTGCTTTGTGAATAAAAAATGGCTCTACTGGTAAAGCTGAAGGTAAATTATTGTTTGCCGGAACAAGCCTCAGGTTAGGTCCGGCCGGGTTTACTGTAAGGAAAAAAGAAGCAGTATCTGTTTCAAGACTCCATTTATCATTCAGCTGAAAATCTGTGTTTCTGTATAGAATATTATCCGGTTTCCCATCATTCATCTCTCCCCAAAACTCAATATAATCAGTAGCCCCCATCACTCCTGTTTGAACCGTTGTGTATAACGGTATTTGTTGCCCATTTCTCCAAAGCTGAAAATGTTCGGCAGGAGTATTACCAATACCAAGTGTAGCTAGAACCGGTTGATTGATACGGTAAAGACCGGTGGATCCAATCTTAAACTTGTAATAAGTCAGGTTATAATTGATCCATTCGTTATTATACGTCTGCGAATTAGCCAGCAGACCAGCAAAAAGGAATAACGGGAGTAAAAGTTTTTTCATGAATCAAAGGTTTATCAGGTACAGACAGATTAGTTAGTTTTTGTTTCTATTATTAACCATGTTCAGTCTTAAAGAAAAAACATGGGTAAATAAGGGGTTTGACTGGTTGGCCAGGTTAGTGAATGCATAATCCACCGCTACATTCTGTATACGAAATCCTGCTCCGGCACTTGGCTGGTATATCCACACTTTTTTCTGGTTCACGGTATCACCATCAGCAAGTGCTTTCTGAAAATTATTAATTCCTCCACGAAGGAAAAAAACATTATTCACATTCAGTTCCAGTCCAAGTTTTGGATCAGCACTTACCGGGTCGGCACTTAATAATGTATTTCGCTTGCCATCAAATGTCAGGTCAATATTGGCTTCTGCCAACAGGCTTGTTTTTTGCCCCAGCTTAAATTCATGACCTATTCCCAGTATCAGCCTTGGCGCTGTTAGCTCAGTAGATTTTACCGGAATCTCATTATTGGTCAGGTACAATACTTCCTTTTCTCTTTCGGTAAAAGTAAAAGACCATGCATTGAACGTACTGGTAATATCCCTGGCTGCAATACCAAATCTCCACTTGTCTTTGTGCAACTGCAATCCTGCATCCAGGCCGAAACCCCAGGCTTTGGCAAATTTGCCCACACTCCGGTGAATTATTTTTGCGTTCAGCCCAAAATTTATTTTCTTCCTTTCTGTTTCCTTAATCTTTTGTGCAAACGAAAAAATGAAAGCATAGTCAGCAGAAGAAAATGACTGAATATTATTGTAGTTAATAGACCCATCTGGCTCTACCAGGAACAGCGTATTCATAATATCATCAACAGCAAATCGTAACCCTGTAATACCAATTGTTCTTTTGTTGTTGGCAGTTGGAAAAGCAATACTGGCATAATCATATTTACCGATGCCGGCGAAATATTCGGCATGCATCAGGTTGATTTGAGGATAATCTTTTATGCTTACAAGACCAGCAGGATTCCAGTAACCTGCTGTACCATCATTAACAGATGCTACCTGGGCACTACCCATAGCAAGCCCCCGTGCCCCTGCACCAATATTCAAAAACTCGTTGGAATATTTACGGAATTGTGCGTTGGTAAATTGAAATAGAAAGATAGTAAAAAGGGTCAGGTATAAGCGGTTCGTTTTCATTTATTGAATTTTCAAATAAGCAATGGAATAAGACATGTCTTCAGTATGTACGGATAGCTTGTAAAATTAGTCTTTAGCCCTGTAAATTCATAGGTTTGTGGAGGCAAAAGACTAAGCATTGAAAACGAACAAATTACATAAATATTGTCTTTGCCTGCCTACAAACTTAAACTGCCTTACTTTTGCAGGATATTACAATTTTTCAAATACTATAAACTGTAAATCATAGATTTAGAAATATGAACCTGATAGAAGAATTACGATGGAGAGGTATGATACAAGACATCATGCCGGGAACAGAGGAACAATTAAACAAGGAAATGACGACCGGTTATATTGGCTTTGACCCAACAGCTGATAGCTTACATATAGGCAGTTTGGTTCCCATCTTGTTATTAGTGCATTTTCAAAAAGCCGGGCATAAACCTATTGCATTGGTGGGTGGAGCTACGGGAATGGTGGGTGACCCAAGCGGTAAAAGTGAGGAAAGAAATCTGCTTAGTGAAGAAACATTGCAAAAAAATGTGGCTGGTGTAAAAGCGCAATTAGAAAAATTCCTTGACTTCAATCCTTCCCTGCCCAATGCCGCCGAGATGGCTAATAATTATGATTGGTTCAGGAATATTTCTTTCATTGACTTTTTAAGAGAGGCGGGAAAATATATAACGGTGAACTACATGATGGCTAAGGATAGTGTGAAAAAAAGGATTGAAGGGGACACAGGTATCAGCTACACAGAGTTTGCTTATCAGCTGATGCAGGGTTATGATTTTTATTGGTTGTACCAGCACAAAAATTGTAAACTGCAAATGGGCGGTAGTGATCAGTGGGGCAATATGACTACAGGAACCGAACTCATCCGCCGTAAATGCGGAGGCGAAGCATTTGTGTTTACCAACCCGCTAATTACAAAGACTGACGGTGGCAAATTTGGTAAAACAGAAAGCGGCAATGTATGGCTCGATGCTGCCAGAACAACTCCTTACCAATTTTACCAGTTTTGGCTGAATGCAAGTGACACTGATGCAGAAAAATGGGTCAGGATATTTACTTTCCTGACAAGAGATGCAATAGAAATACTGATACATGAACACAAAATGAACCCGGCAGAGAGAGTCTTACAAAAGACACTGGCACAGGAAATAACCATTTTCGTTCATGGAAAGGAAGAATATGAAAAGGCGGTGGAAACAACGCAAAAACTTTTTGCTAATCAAAATGCCCCGGCCGAAAGCCTGAGTATTGAGGACATGGAAGGTATGGAAGGTATAGTAAAAAGCAATTTCTCAAAAGAAAAAATTACAGCAGGCATAGACATTGTTTCTTTCCTGGCAGAAACAGCCATTTTTGACAGCAAGGGCAATGCAAGAAAAAATATACAAGGCGGAGGCGTAAGTATCAACAGAAAGAAAGTAGAAGCAGCAGATTTTAAAATTGATACCTCTCTGCTATTACATGACAAGTACATACTTGTGCAAAAAGGCAAAAAAAATTATTACCTGGTTCAGGCTATTTAATTTCTTTTATAGCCTTCCACATCGCATCAGCCACTAATTGATTTCCTTTGGCATTCAGGTGCACCCGGTCATACGTAAGAATATCTTTTTCTTTATTATCGGGATTATTGGCTTTGTTATAGTCAATAAATTTCTGGCGCAGATCCACCAGCGGAAGATTATTCTTCCCGGCAATGCCCCGGATAATATTGCTGTAGCGATTCAGGTCTCCATCCAGTTGATTACTCATATCCGTCTTTTCTCCTACTACAGCAGGTGTGCAAAGGATCGCTTTAATATTTTTCTCTTCTAGTTTTTTCAAAATAGCTGAATAAAATTTCTCAAACTTATCAGGGTCAGTACCTGTACCCAGCAATGTTTTATGCCATACATCATTTACGCCAATATAAATAACCACCACATCAGGATTCTTACTCAATACATCATCCTCCAGCCGCAGATACAGATCATACACCTTATTACCCCCTATACCAGCGCCAATAAATTCAAATTGATCACCCTTTCCTTCTGCCTTACACATACTATCCACCCTTTTTACATACCCTCCCGGTTTTACACCCAGTTCCGTAATAGAATCACCAAAGAAGATGACGTTGGTTTTCTTTTGTGCAGTAAATGCCATAATAAGAATAACCAGAATAACAAGTGATAATACCTTTTTCATAGTAAAAATTAGTACCACAATATAAAACAAAAACATCCTGAAAAATCAGGATGTTTTTACAATCGAAGCAGTTGTATCCGGCTATTTTTTCACTTCTTCTTTAGAAACGGACAAATGCTTAGCAAAAAAATTTTCCATTGCTTTATAAAAATCGATTGAATTTTTTTCATTGGCAAATCCATGCCCTTCATCATCTTTGACCATATACTCCACTTCAATACCTCTTTTCTTCAGTGCTTCCACCATCTGGTCACTTTCAGCTTTATTTACACGGGGATCATTTGCTCCCTGCGCAATAAACAAGGGTGTTTTTATCTTATCCGCATGGAAAGCAGGAGAAACTTCTGCCAGCAATGCACTGTCTTTTACGGGATCACCTACTAACTCATAAAACATGGCCTTGTAAGGCTCCCAGTATGGCGGAATTGTTTTCATAAAAGTGAACATATTGGAAACGCCAACATAATCAACGGCGCAACAATACAGATCAGGAGTAAAAGTAACACCGGCCAATGTTGCATAACCGCCATAGCTGCCGCCATAAATAGCAACCCGTTTCGGGTCAGCTATACCCTCTGAGATCAGCCATTGTACTCCATCTGTAATATCATCCTGCATTTTTTTACCCCACTCTTTAGCTCCTTTCAGCCAAAATTCTTTCCCATATCCGGTAGAACCACGAAAATTCATCTGCAAAACCGCATAGCCCCGGTTAGCCAGAAATTGTGCTTCGCCATTATAGCCCCAGCTATCCCTGAACCAGGGACCGCCATGCGGATTGATTACTACCGGCAGATTCTTTGCCTCTATTCCTTTTGGCAAAGTAAGATAACCATGGATGGTCAGGCCATCACGGGATTTGTATTCAATCGGTTTTCTTTCAGCCATATCCTCTTCTTTCAACCAGGGAAACGCATCTGACAGAAACTTTGTTTCGCCTGTTTTTTTATCATAGAAGTAGTATTTAGCAGCCAGTTTGTCATTTCCGGTCCAAACCACAAATTTGTCTTCAGCATCATTATTCCCATACAAGCCTACTTCGTACCCCTTAAATTTTGCCTGCATTTTGTTGTACTCAGATTCAGCCTCTTTGTCCAAAAAATGAAACTCCGTTTTCCATGAAGTATAATTCACCGACTCAAGTACTTTCCTGCGGGGCGACCAGGAAAGTCCATTGACGTCATAATCGGGATTACTGTAAATTTCCCTTATCTCTTTTTTTGCAGCAAGATCATACTCCACTATTGCAGTCTTATCTCTTCCAATATTTGAAGTGGCATAAATATTCTTATTATCAAATGAGAAAAACTGTATTCCGAAATTATCCTTATACGTTGTAGTCAGCAACGAATCAAAAGGCGCAGCCTCAGTGGTACGATGATAGAAAGTGGTATTCACTCCATCCGTCTTTGTGGCAATCCTGATCAACCCTGTGTGATCGGTGTACCAGCCGTCGTAGTTCTTATCATTCTGGTAAAGTACTTTTATTTCTCCTGTTTCTATATTAATGCTATACGGATCGAAGAACCGGGGATCCCTTTTATTCATTTGTATCATCACCTCTTTTTCTTTTCCCGGAACATACCTCAAATCATCGAGTATCATAGTACGTACTTTGGGGAAAGGAGTTAGTGGCTTCAAACCCTTTCCGTCCAACCCAACGGAAAAAAGCTGAAAATTCTCATCGCCACCAATATCCTGCAGATATAAGATCCTGTTTCCTTTCCACTGGTAATCGTATATATTACGAACAGAATCATTCGTAACAGGAATGGCTGTTGTATCTGTAATTTTCCGTACAAATACATTAGTATGTCCTTTATACGGAGACAGGTAAGAAATGTACTCCCCGTCAGGAGAAATGCTCCAGCTAAAATTTTCAGGATTTTTGAAAAAGTTTTCTACCGGGATTACCGGGGGCTTATCTTCTTTTGCAACTTTTGATTTACATGCAGCAAAAAGTAACATTACTAAAACAGTAACTGACAGCAAACGGTGTTGAAAAAATTTCATGAGAGTTTGTTTAAAGTTATTAAATGGCCGGGCAAGGGTAGTGTAATCCAAAAGGACGGAAGAATGGATAACTAAGGTAGTCCTTTAAAAAACAAAAAAGCATTCCGAAAACCGAAATGCTCTCCTTATTTTAAACAAAAAAAATCATTCTACATCCACCTGCTTCTTTATCACTGAACCATCACTGGCCTCGGGCAGGTATTTTCTTTCTTTTATCAGGTAACCATTGCCTTTCTCACAAAAATGCACTTTCAGGTTTTCAATACTGATCGGGTTCCCATCAGGTATGTCTGCAATATTAGAATGAAGTATATCATGCCCGTCAATAATGATAACCAGACCACTACCGATAGCTTCCATTTTATTACCCTCTGTGATCAGCATGCCTGTGTCTTCACCCAACCCAACCCCGATACAACCCGGGTTCGCTGCCACTGCTTGCGCCAATCTTCCAAAACGGCCTCTCTTTTCAAAATGTGAATCGATAATGATATTATTCATAAAGCCAAGGCCGGTAGTGATCTTTACTTCTCCTTTCAGGTGTGCTCTAGTGGCATTACCCTCATAGATCATTGTGTTGCTCATGGCCATAGCACCTGCCGAAGTACCTGCTATCAGAAAATTTTCATCCTCCTTATAGCGTTTCTTCAGGATGGTAAGAAATTCTGTTCCTCCATCGGTAGCACTAAGCCGAAGTTGATTGCCTCCGCTGAACATCACGGCATCACAGTGACGGATACGTTCCACATATTCATCATTCATTGCATCCTGCCGGGTGCGGATATGTAAAAGGCCGATATTGGTGCACCCGATTTTACCAAAAGCATTCAAATAATTCTCACCTACTTCATAAGGAATCATAGAAGCAGTGGTAATAACTTCAATCCTGGCATTGACGCCACCTGCTTCTTCCACCACCCGGCGAAGGATGCCGAGTTCAAAAAAATTAAGATTATTTCGATGAAAGCCGTCCGCTTCTAATTCAGTGCCTTTATGTTCAGCTCCGCCTATTGCTATCAGTTTTCCCTTCGGATTACTCATTCATTGGGGTTTGATTAAAACAAATGTAACAGAAAAATAAATTAACGCAGAAAAGAACGATTTCGTTTGTGGATATGTGGAAAATATTTGTTACGCTGTTCCTTTGAACCGGCTGGTTAAAAAATAAACTCCAGCGCCGATCATTGCAATTAAACTGCCCCACAAGGCAAACCACCCTGTAGAGAAAAATAAAAACAACCAGATCGCAATGGAGAGGATGACAGGTACCGGGAATAACCACATTTTGAAAGGAAGGTCTTTTGACCCAAATCGTTTCCTGAGCAGCGATACTCCGGCTGACTGCCCGATAAATTGTATCACAATCCGCATAGCCAGTATAGAGCTGATAACATCTGAGAGTTTAAATAATAAGCTAAAAACAAAACCTGATGCACATAATACAAGCAGTGATACATATGGAAAGTTCTTTACAGGATGCAACCTGGCAAATGGTTTAAAGAAATTCCCGTCCACTGCAGCTGCATAAGGCACCCTTGAATAGCCCAGCACCACAGCAAACAATGAAGAAAATGCGATACAGAGAATTAAAATTGTAACAATAATACCTGCCTTAGTTCCATACAACTGCTGCATAAAAGAACTCACCAGGTACTTATCATCTGCCTTAACCGATTCCCATGGCATCACCCCCATCACACTTATATTCATTAATAAATACAAAGTGGCAATACCAAAAACAGAAATAAAAATACTCCGCGGAATATTTTTACCTGGGTTCTTTATCTCTCCTCCGAGATGACAAACATTATAATACCCAAGATAAGCATACACTGTTTTTACAGAAGCCTGCCCCACTGCTGCCCAGAAAGCATAGGTAAAAAAAGACTCATTACCTGTCGGGATGAATTTAACCGGGTGTTGTTGATTTAATAATCCACTGATGATAATCCAGAGGATAGTCAGCACTACAATAGAACCCATAATAACAGAAATCTTTCCGATGGTTTCTATTTTCCGGTATAATAAAATAAAAACAAGGATAACAAGGCTGCCTGACACGATCTTTTGCTGCCACAACTCCAACGGAACTATATAAGTAAGGTATTGTGCAAAACCAATAGAAGCAGAGGCAACAACCAGCGGAGCCTGGATAGAGGTTTGCCAGACAAATAAAAAACTCATTAATCGGCCACCTCTTTCTCCAAAGGCTATACGGTGAAAATTGTAAGTCCCCCCGGCTAAAGGATATTTTGCACCCAGTTCACTCCATATCATCGCATCCATAAATGCTGTAAATGCTCCAAATATCCATGCCCAAATAAACAAACCATTATTGAACTGTGCCACTACAAAAGGCATTACCACAAAAGGACCAATACCCACCATATCTATCATGTTGATAGAGGTAGCCTGAAGCAGGTTGATTTTGCGGTTAGTTTGTGGTATGGACACTATTAAGCCAGTCTGTTAATCCTGTAATTTAACTCCTTTCAACAAAAAGAAAGGTTCAGAACAAAAGCCCTACAACGAAAGACTCCCTGAAACAATGAACTCCCCTTTTATCAGTGTATAATTTATACCCCTGATTTTAATCGATTCACCTTCTTTTACTTCAGACAAAGTATAGATATCCTCCTCTATCAAATGTAATGACCCCTTTGAATCTCTCACCAGCTTAAGATAATCCTTATTAATCCTGTCCATTACTCCGCATACAACCACTTTGACAGGTTTCTTTGCCTTCATCAATAACGATATATCTTTCACAGGAGCCCAGTTATCAACAATCATTACTACCGAATCACACTTTTCACATAATTTCTCCGCTTCTAACAAAGCTTCAATATTATTTTCCGGCGCATCCCCGCCTCCGCCATTTGTCATGGCCTTTACTATGGTTTTCTCCACCTCATCATAGCTATCAGAAAAAACAGTGTATATACCCCCTGTTTTTCCTATTATCTTGTCTTTATCCTCTTTACTATCACCATCATTGAAAAAAAGAAAATACCTTTTGGCCTTATCGGTCATAGTTAGCTTAAGCCATTGAAGCAGTTGACCTGAATAAGGATACATACTGCCTGTAACATCGGCAATGACCATTGCTTTGTTCCATTTATGCCTGTTGAATACACTGCTTACTGTTGAGTCAGCCAGTTGGTAAAGAAAAAAGTCAGAAGAGTAAGCCGGGCAATCACCGCCCACTTCTATATGATAAACAGAATCCCAACCAGTATAATCTTTCTCTTTGATAACAGGGTCCAGGCCGCTTACCAAGTAATCCTTTACGGCCCATTTTTTGACAATCCTGGGAATATCACCGGGAATATGCCATGGATTGTTTACTGAACTATCTTCCAAATAGCCTGTGGTATCAACCATAACTATTGTAGTACCGCACCAGTTGTTAATTACGGAATCAACAGCCGTTTCATCTTTTGAAACATCGGCAACTTTAGCTCCGGTACTGATAGATTTCTTCAATTTTTCAATTTCCTTTTTTGATTCTTCTCTTGTTGGCTTTGGTCTGAAATAAATAAAGAATCCATGCTGCAATGTTTCTGCTGTCTTTCTTGTTTTGGCAATTGTTTGCCTGACTTTCCTGAATTCAATATCCGCCTCAGTAAAGAGTTTGGGCAAAACCTTTTTCAGGCTCTCAAATCTTTTTTTATTCAGAAGAGAAAAATCCTGGCCTGCTGGATAATCAGAATATACCAGGTCAATTCTGGCAATACTAGCTTCTTTCAGTTTTTGAATAGCACTTTCCTGGTTATATGAAAAAGTGGATTTTCCGAATTCCATTGGCAGGTATAGCACCCAGCTACCAGCTTCCATCATCTCGTAATAATCTGTTCTAAGCTCTTTTGCTTTTAACAAAGAGGATATGTCCGTTATCTGTGAATGAGAAAGAAAGGCTGTAAGAAACAGGAAAGCAAGCAGTATAATTTTCCTCATAAAATTTTCAGAATAAGATTCAGCTTTTGGCAAATTGCATAATTCCCTCCACCAGCACATCTAAATTTTTAGTTGTTGTATACACATTCGGCGTCACCCTTACTCCCACTATATTCTCCCATGTTATAGCAACAGCATGCACTTTATATTTATCCAGCAGGAATGAATCTAATTCATTGGGCTTTCTGCCTTCTATACCTACATTACCGATAGCACAACCCCATTTTGGATTAAGTGAGGTGTTCAGTTTCACTTTGGGAATATCTTTTACTTTTTCCATCCAGTAATTCTTCAGGTAATGCAGCCTTTTTTGTTTCCGCTCTATTCCAATCATATCATGAAACTCGATGGCCTTCCCAATAGCCTGCTCAATAAAGAAAGGTCTAGTCCCCAACGCTTCAAATTTCCGGATATCGTCCTTCAAAGGATTATCGCCAGTTGCGAACATCGGGTAGATATTTTTGATCTTCTCTTTTCGTACATATAGTAACCCGCTGCCAATAGGGGCATATAACCATTTATGCAGGCTGGCAGCAAAGTAATCTGCATCCAGGCCTGGTATGTTAAAATCAAAATGAGCAAAACTGTGAGCACCATCCACCACCACTTCAATTCCTCTTTTATGTGCTTCCGCTGCGATCTTCTTCACTGGTAATATCTGCCCGTTCCAGTTGATAATATGAGTTATATGTACCACCTTGGTTTTAGCAGAAAAGGCATTTACATATTGTTGTACCAGATAATTTTCATCTTCACTTGGTAAATCAAGGTTTATCCATATCACTTTTATTCCGTCACGAAGCTCCCTTTGCTTATAGGCATTGATCATATTGGGATAATCCTGCTTGGCCGCCACCACTTCATCCCCGGCTTTTAACTGCAATCCAAAAATGATCGTTTCCAATCCCTCGGAGGAGTTTCTGTTAATGGCAATTTCTTCCGGGGAACAGCCTGCCAGTTTCGCCAGGTTTTTTCTCAATGGTTCCCGTCCCTGGTCTAATGTTCGCCACATATAAAAACTCGGTGCCTCATTGCAGAGGTCATAATACCTTTTCATCGCATCCTGCACTGTTTTGGGTGCCGGTGAAACACCCCCATTATTTAAATTGATCAACGAAGGTGAAACAGTGAATGATTGTTGTATATAATACCAGAAGTCTTCTTCTGATGCCAGGTCATCCGGAGCTACTCCTTCTGCATCCCGGAAAGCTCTTTCAAGGTTGCGGCTCCATGCAGGTTGCGCAAGAGACGAGAATAAAGCGGTAGCTGAAAATAATCCTGCTTTGTGCAAGAAACGGCGGCGGTTTGTACCTGACATAATAATTGATTTATCCTCCTAAATGTACTGAAAAGAAAGAAGCTAATTCAACTGTAGATGTTTGTAGTAAAGGTGTTGGCTACATACATAAAAAAAACTATCTTCCAACCTGCCTGCCGGTAGGCAGGTTTCAACTTTTCATATATGAAAATACTTGAGATCAAAGTGCTGAAAGGCCCCAACTACTGGAGTGTGCGTCGTAATAAACTTATTCAGATGAAGCTGGACCTGGAAGAGAAAGAGAATATGCCAACCAATAAGATTCCGGGGTTCAGGGAACGGCTGGAACAATTACTTCCCTCCTTATATGAACATCGCTGCAGTGTGGGTGAACCGGGTGGTTTTTTTCAACGGGTGGACGAAGGCACCTGGATGGGGCATGTGGTGGAGCATATAGCTTTGGAGATTCAGACACTGGCCGGAATGGATACTGGTTTTGGAAGAACAAGAACTCCTGAAGGAGAAAAAGAAGGTGTTTATTATGTTGTGTTCAGTTACATGGAAGAAGATGCCGGTGTGTATGCGGCGAGAGCTGCAGTAAGAATTGCGCAGGCATTGATTGATGGAACTGCATATGATCTGTCGGAAGATATCCAAAAAATGCGGGAGATCAGAGAAGACACAAGACTTGGCCCTTCCACTGGTTGTATAGTAGATGAAGCAGCCAAAAGAGGAATCCCTTACATAAGGCTGAATAAACAAAGTCTGGTGCAGCTCGGTTATGGAGTAAATCAAAAAAGAATAAGGGCCACTATTGCATCAACCACCGGGAATATTGCAGTTGATATTGCCTGTGACAAAGAAGAAACAAAGGCCTTACTGGAAGCAGCTGAAATTCCTGTACCCAGGGGAACAGTGATAAGAACAGAAGCCGGACTGGATGAAGCAATAGAGAGATTTGGCTATCCATTGGTGATAAAACCAATCGATGGCAATCATGGTAAGGGCAATACCACCAATATCACCAACAGGGAACAGGCCATCAAAGCATTTGAAGCAGCCAAAGTTTACAGCCGTAGCGTAATTGTAGAACGATTTATTACCGGCTATGACTTCCGCTGTTTGGTGATCAATTATAAATTCATCTGCGCAGCCTTACGTACACCAGCTTCTGTAGTTGGTGATGGCATACATACTATTCAATGGCTGATTGATGAGACCAATAAAGATCCCCGCCGTGGTTATGGGCATGAGAAAGTACTGACACAAATCACCGTTGACCAGTTTACTCAAAAGATGCTGGATGATGCCAATATTACATTGGAACATATTCCTGCAAAGGGGGAAAGAGTTTTATTAAAACCTACTGCTAATCTTTCTACTGGTGGCACTTCGACAGATGTGACAGATGAGGTACACCCGGCGAATATTTTCATGTTTGAACGTATTGCTAAAATCATCGGACTTGATATATGCGGTATTGATGTGATGGCAATGGATTTAAGAACTCCTGTTGCGGAAAACGGGGGAGCCATCCTTGAAGTAAATGCAGCACCCGGTTTCCGTATGCATATAGAACCGGCTGAAGGTTTACCCCGGAATGTGGCTGAACCTGTTGTTGATATGCTGTTTCCAAAAGGCAGTGCAGGAAGAATACCCATCATTGCTATTACAGGAACAAACGGAAAAACAACCACTACAAGACTGACAGCACATATAGCCAAAAGTGCCGGCAAAAAAGTGGGATATACCACTTCTGATGGTGTGTACATCCAGAATCAACTGATGATGAAAGGGGACTGTACCGGCCCCATTTCATCAGCCTTTGTACTCAAAGACCCGACTGTTGATTTTGCAGTACTGGAATGTGCAAGGGGCGGTATTTTAAAAGCAGGGCTGGCTTTTCAAAATTGTGAAGTAGCGGTAGTGACTAATGTGGCTGCAGATCATATTGGTTTGGGTGGTATCAATAGTGTGGAAGCAATGGCGAAAGTGAAAGCTGTAGTTCCCGAAACTGTATTTCCACATGGGTATGCAGTACTGAATGCAGATGATGATCTCGTATACAAAATGAAACATGACCTGAAATGTAATATCGCCTTATTCAGTATGGATGAAACCAATCCCAGGATAAAAGAACATTGCAATGATAATGGTCTTGCCTGTGTGTATGAAAATGGTTATGTCACCATTATGAAAGGGAACTGGAAGATAAGAGTACTGCCGGCCAGGGATATTCCACTGACTTATGAAGCTAAAGCCGTGCATAATATCAACAACTGTTTACCGGCTGTTCTCTCTGCTTATTTGTTTCGTGATATTACCATTGATGACATACGAATCGGGTTGCAAACATTTATTCCGAGTGAGAGCCTGACACCGGGTCGCCTGAATTTTTTCCACTTCAGGAACTTTACCATGCTGGCAGATTTTGCACATAACCCACATGGCTTAAAGCTGCTTTGTGATTTTGTCAGCAAACTGGACTACCCGGCGAAAATTGGAGTTATCAGCGGTACCGGTGACCGCCGGGATGAAGATATCCGTGAGCTGGGAGAAATTTCGGCTACTTATTTTGATGAGATCATTATCCGGTGCGATAAGAACCTCCGGGGAAGAACTGCAGACGAGATCATTGATTTGCTGAAAGAAGGTATCAATAAAGTAAATCCTTCTATACCCGTACTGACTATTCCTAACGAGGACCAGGCCCTGGATCATATCTATGAAAATCATAAACCGGGTGCCCTGTACACTATTATGTGCGATGTGGTGGCAAGGGCATTAGATAAAATTAAAGAGCTAAAAGTGAGAGAGGAAAAGGAAGGAGCTAAAAGGCCACAAACCACATAATTTCTTTCAAAAACCATTTGGGAGAAAAGGCATATAGCCCTATTTTTGCACTCCAATTGAAAAATTGGAAGAGGATTGACCCATGGTGTAATGGTAGCACTACAGATTTTGGTTCTGTCTGTTAAGGTTCGAATCCTTATGGGTCAACGAAGCCCCGCTTAACGGCGGGGTTTTGTCATTTTATAAGGGAAATACAGGTTGCAAGGCTTGATTTCCAGTCTTTCAGCCGAAGGCCAAAGACTGCCTGGATTTTTGTTTTATCTAATACTGAATACGCTGGTCTTTTTGCCGGTGTTGGATACCGGGAAGTTGGAATAGGTTTTACAGAACAGTTACTGCCGGACAATTCCTTTATTGCCACAGCAAAATCATACCAGCTGATAATCCCCTCATTGCTGTAATGATATATCCCCGGATGCCATTTACCTGATGAGATAATCTGGAGGATAGCATCAGCGAGGTCGGCAGCATATGTGGGAGAACCCACCTGGTCATTCACTACATTCAATTCTTCTCTTTCGCTCATTAATTTGATCATGGTCTTCACAAAATTTTTCCCAAATTCAGAGTACACCCATGAAGTGCGGATGATGACAGCCTCCGGGTTGAATTGCAAGGCTTCTTTCTCTCCTTTCAATTTGGAAGCACCATATACTGATTGCGGGTTTACCGGTGAATCTTCTGTATAGGGTGTGGTAGCGGTACCATCAAATACATAATCAGTGGAAATATGAATGAAACGGGTTTGGTATTCCTTACAAACAGCGGCCAGGACTCCTACCGCTTCTGCATTTACCTGGAAAGCCAGCTCCTTTTCCGATTCGGCTTTATCAACAGCGGTATAGGCAGCACAGTTGATCAGGTATTGAGGATGATACCCTTTAAAAAAATTGCGTACCAGCTCGAAATGATGAATAGGCAGATCTTCTCTTGATAAAAAAATAAAATCAAACCGGGGAAAAGAAGCTTCCAGTTGTTTAAGCTCTTTGCCTAATTGTCCATTAGAACCTGTAACAAGTATTTTTGGTTTCATTGTCATCAGCCGGCGAATACAAAACTATTTCTACAATCTGCCAGTGTGGGCAACACCTTATCCTTATCAGAAACAATAGCTTCTTCTGCCGGTATTTTCCAGTCAATACTCAACTCAGGATCATTATAGATAATACCGCCTTCACTTTCCTTATTATAAAAACCATCGCACTTATATAATACTTCTGCCCTCTTACTTAACACAGAAAACCCATGTGCAAACCCTTTGGGAATCAGCAACTGTCTCTTATTTTTTGCAGACAATACCTTGCTAAAACTTTTTCCATAGGTCGGCGATCCTTTACGGATATCCACCACTACATCCAGTATCTTCCCCCTGAGGGCCCTTACCAGTTTGGTCTGGTCATGTGGTGGAAGCTGGTAATGTAATCCCCTTATCACTCCGTAGCATGATGACGACTGGTTATCCTGCACCCAGTGAATATTAATTCCCTGTTGCTGAAAAGTTTTCTCACTATAGGATTCAAAGAAATAACCACGACTATCTTCAAACACTGCAGGCTCATACACAAAAAGTCCGGGAAAGTCTGTTTTAATGAATGGCATATTACAAGCTCCAGTAGGTTCTGTTAGTAATTTTGTTTCTGTAAATACCTTTCAGATCGGCTACCATGGCATGTGGTTTAGTGATACTGGCAAAATAGCTCTCATCAAGATCTTTATATTGCTTATGCGGGACCGGGATAATGACCGCATCATAATCATTCGCTATTTTCTCCACCAGCCCGAATCCATACTCATGTTCCAGTTCTTTTGAATCAGCATGTGGGTCTTCAACATCCACATTTACATAAAACTCCTTTAATGCATTTATTACATCACTGACTTTTGAATTACGAATATCACTAACATCCTCCTTAAAGGTGGCACCCTTGATAAGTACTTTCGCTGATTTAACATCACCACTATTCCTGATAATATGCTGGATTACTTTTTTAGCTACATATTTCCCCATATTATCATTGATGCTTCTTCCTGATAATATCACTTCTGAATGATAGCCCAGTTCTTTTGCCTTATACGTAAGATAATAAGGATCCACACCAATACAATGACCTCCCACCAGGCCGGGTTGAAATTTTAGAAAATTCCATTTTGTGCCTGCTGCTTCCAATACTTCATAGGTATTGATATTCATTCTGTCGAAGATCAGCGACAGTTCATTCATCAAGGCAATGTTGAGATCCCTTTGTGTATTCTCAATAATCTTGGCAGCTTCGGCCACTTTGATTGATGAAGCCCGGTGTACTCCGGCTTTTACCACTAACTCATATGTTTTTGCTATTTCGCCCAGCGATTCAGCATCACAACCCGACACAACTTTTACAATCGTCGCCAGGGTATGATTTTTATCCCCGGGATTGATCCGCTCAGGTGAATAACCCAGCTTAAAATCAGTAACATTCTTTAAACCAGATAATTTTTCAATGATAGGTAAGCAATCTTCCTCTGTACATCCGGGATAAACAGTTGATTCAAAAACAACATAATCTCCCTTTTTTACAACCTTTCCTACTGTTTCAGAAGCTCTTTGCACCGGTGTAAGGTCGGGAACATTATGATCATCAACGGGAGTAGGGACAGCTACGATAAAGAATTTTGCTTCCCGCAATACATCCAATGAATCTGTAAAAGTTATATCGCAATGCTCAAAAGCCTCTTTTTCCAATTCATTACTTGGGTCGATGCCATTTTTCATCATGTCAATCCGCTTTGCACTTATGTCAAAACCGATAACAGATATTTTGCGTGCAAATTCTAATGCGATCGGAAGCCCTACATAGCCTAACCCGATGACGGCCAGTTTTGCTTTTTTGTCAATTAGTTCCTGGTACATTTTTCATTAAGGTTTAATAGATTAGTAAATACTTGGTTTATTTATTTATTTATATACTCCAGTACTTTAGAGGTAATAAATAATAATTGTTCTTCATCCATTTCTGTGTGAATCGGCAAAGAGATAACTCTCTCTGTAAGCCAGTCTGTTACCGGCAGTACCTGCGAAGCAGCATTAAATTGAGCAAACATTTTTTGTTTATGCCCCGGCACCGGGTAGTAAATCATAGAAGGTACCTGTTGCTCTGCCAGAAACTGGTTTAGTCCGTCACGATCCACCCCTTCCAATAATAAAGTATACTGATGAAAAACATGGTGCGAATAAGGTGCCCGATAAGGTGTTTGTATCTTTTTATTTCCTGCAAAAGCCTTATCATAATAATCTGCTACCTTCCTCCTTGCCACAATATACTCATCCAGGTGTTTTAGTTTAATATCCAGGATTACCGCCTGTATAGTATCGAGCCTGCTATTGCATCCCACCACATCATGATAATACCTTTTACTTTGACCATGATTGGCTGTCATTTTTAGCTTCACGGCCAGTTCATCATCATTGGTAAAGATGGCGCCACCATCACCAAAAGCCCCTAAATTTTTAGAAGGATAGAAGGAAGTGCAGCCAATATGACCAATTGTGCCTGTTTTCTTTTTTGAACCATCGGTAAAAGTATAATCACATCCGATAGCCTGTGCATTATCTTCTATCACATACAGGTTATGTTTTTTGGCAATTGCCATAATCTCTTCCATTTTCGCTGCATGCCCATAGAGGTGAACTGGAACAATGGCCTTTGTTTTAGATGTGATTGCTTTTTCAATAGCAACCGGGTCAATACAAAAAGTTTTAGAATCTACCTCCACAAATACAGGTTTCAGCTTAAGCAATGCGATTACTTCTGTGGTGGCTATATAAGTAAAGGATGGAGTAATAACTTCATCCCCGGGTTGCAAACCCAACGCCATCATAGCGATCTGTAACGCATCGGTTCCGTTAGCGCAGGGAATAGTATGTTTTACACCCAGGTATAATGACAGGTTATTGGCAAAATCCTGAACTGGTTTGCCGTTAATAAAAGCCGAACTTTCCATTACATCGATTACGGCTTTATCTACTTCATCTTTAATATTATGATACTGGGTCCGGGTATCAACCATTTGAATTGATCTCATAGATGGGGTTTAGGTTCGCTAAAGTGCCGCAAAAATAGTAAAATAAGGCTAGTTTGCACTATTGCCCTTACTTTTGTTATCAATTCAATTACAACGGTTTGGCTATCTTTTTTTATAATATATTTCTTTGGCTGTTCCAGGCTGGTGTACATATAGCCTCCTTCTCCAATCAAAAGGCCAATAAATGGGTGAAAGGGAGGAAAAATATTTTCAGCAGGCTTGAACAAGCTATACCGGTTAATGAAAAAATAATCTGGATGCACTGTGCTTCCCTGGGAGAATTCGAACAAGGAAGACCGTTGCTTGAAAAAATTAAACGCCAATACCCGGCTTACAAAATCCTCCTTACTTTCTTCTCTCCTTCCGGGTATGAAATACAAAAGAATTATCAAGGTGTCGATTGGGTATTTTACTTACCTATGGATGGTCCTAACAATGCCAGGCGGTTTCTTGAAATAGTGCATCCTTCACTGGTAATTTTTATAAAATATGAATTATGGCACTACTATCTTAAAAAGATAAAATACAGGAAAATCCCCCTGCTGCTCGTGTCCGCATTATTCAGAAAAGATATGCCTTTCTTTAAGTGGTATGGGGGAATACTACGAAAGATGCTGTCAAGATTTGATCAGATCTTTGTGCAAACCAAAGAATCAAAAGAGCTGATGAATAGCATCGGCCTGTCACACATTTGTACTGTTTCAGGCGATACCCGTTTTGACAGGGTAATTGAGATCGCAGAAAAATTTGAACCCATACCCGGTATCAGTGAATTTATCGGAAATAACAAAGCCATTATTGCCGGCAGTACCTGGCCTGAAGATGAAGAAGTTTTGCATAACGCCTTTTCGGCAATGAATGATCCTTCACTAAGCCTTATTATTGCCCCGCATGAAATAAATGAAAATCACCTGGAATATCTCA
>JAKQEA010000218.1 GCA_029558715.1 Bacteroidota bacterium
GCCATTTACAGCAACAACTTTATTGCTGTAAATAGAGCTATCTGTCAGACCGTTGGTGAAGTTTAATTTTAGTCGGGTGTGAAGATCGGCGGGCACTACGATATCATCGTTACACGCTCCAACAAAAAAACACAAAAACGCGATAAAAAAAACTACTAATTTTTTCATAAACCCCCCTTTACGGTTGTAAATTAGTTGCAAGCGTGAAAAGGGAGTAATGAAATTAAATACTTAGATGTGAAAACGCGGGTTCGACTCCCGCCGCCTCCACCAAAAAACTATAATAATTATAACTGCTTATTATTTTGACCTAGCCCTTTTTTCAGTATCACTTTGGTATCAAGCTGAATCACATTATTTGTATCAGAATAAACATTGCGTATCATATTATCATCAGCCAAACCGAAGTATCTTTCGGCTGCTTTGCTGGTCGTTTCCCTGTGGTTCGAGGATGCAGGGGACAGCATCAACATAGCCGGCATATCTGCAAATGCAGATATGCCGGCTATGTCGGTAAGTTATGAATTAGAAATTAATCACCTATGTTAGCCAGCATTTTGGCAACTTTCTCTCTTTTTTCAAAATCGTAGTCATCATGTATGGCCCTTCGTTGCGCTTCCGGTGACCCTGCTCCCATTACTTCTGCTACAGTTCCACCTGCCGCATGTCTGGTTACAGTCAGATCAGCGACGAGGTGAATAGCCTTAATCCTATCTTCTGCTTCCAGGTTGGATGCGCCCTTTAAATATTTCTTCATATATTGGTGTGTGGCTTCCGAGAAATAATCTGCTTCAGACGGCATTGTGGTTAGTAAACCACCACAGATATCAGCTACAGGTGTAATCATGGCCGTAGTATTTTCAGATTCAATCAGCTTTCCTGTATTACTATAAATTGTTGCCGGTTGATATAAACCTGAAGGAGTGCGTACTCCTTTAACAGCGGCAGTAATCCCACATGCATAAACAGTTTCTGCGCTGGTTATCAGGTCGACAAGCTTGGATCTAACATGGCCTTTATCTCTGATGCCATTATATTTTGCAATCAGAGAAGTCGCACCTGTAAGCATGTCTCCGCGTCCGGGGATGCATCCGCAATGGCTTAACCTATGAAAGTTACCAAAGAGTGATCCCATTCCAGCGCCAAATTGCCATTCACCGCAGAGAAAAACTCTCT
>JAKQEA010000220.1 GCA_029558715.1 Bacteroidota bacterium
GAAGTATCATTAAACAGAAAATTCAAATTCCGGCACAGTGAACTTACCTGGGATGGAATTCCGGTAATGGCTGCTAATATGGACACGGTGGGTACTTTTGAAATGGCTATTGCCCTTGCACAGCACCAGCTATTCACTGCCATTCATAAACATTACACACCGGCACAATGGAAAACATTTATGCAAACCAGCGGAAATAAAATAGCTGACCATATTGCCCTCAGTACAGGTACCAGTCCGGCTGATGCTGAAAAACTGGATACCATATTAAAGGAAAATGACTTATTGAAATTCATTTGTATAGATGTGGCCAACGGGTATTCCGAAAAGTTCGTCGACTTTGTAAAAGCCGCCCGGACCAGGTATCCTGCAAAAGTGATCATGGCCGGCAATGTAGTAACAGGAGAAATGGTAGAAGAACTGTTGCTTGCCGGTGCCGATATGGTGAAAGTTGGCATCGGTCCCGGATCAGTTTGTACCACCAGGGTAAAAACTGGTGTAGGGTATCCGCAACTATCTGCTATCATTGAATGTGCTGATGCGGCACATGGTCTCGGCGGTCAAATTATTTCTGACGGTGGCTGCAAAGTACCCGGTGATGTAGTTAAAGCATTTGGTGGTGGTGCCGATTTTGTTATGCTGGGCGGCATGCTGGCAGGTCATGAAGAAAGTGGAGGCGAACTGGTAGAAAAAGAAGATGGCAAACGTTATAAACTTTTTTACGGCATGAGTTCAGAAACAGCTATGAATAAATATGCTGGTGGTGTAGCTGATTACCGGGCATCAGAAGGAAAAACAACAGAGATACCCTATCGGGGGCCGGTAACAGATACTGTACTCGACATACTTGGCGGTTTACGTTCTGCCTGTACTTATGTAGGCGCCAAAGTGCTGAAAGAATTAAGCAAACGAACAACTTTCATCCGTGTGCAGGAGCAGCATAATGAATGGTTTACAGAATACGGTTAACTAATTCCCTTTGTCTGACTGTATTTGTTTCAACATATTCCTGGCATTTTCCCCTGTAACACCCCCGGGGTCAAGTTCGATCGCCTTATTATAATATTCGATCGCTTTCTCCTTTTTGCCAGCCTTCCAATTGGCTTCAGCAAAACTGTCCCAGGCATTGGCTGATTTTGGAAACAGTTTTGTATTCAGCTGAAAAATAAAAAGAGCCCCTTCTGTTTGCTTTTGATTCAACAAATTATACCCGGCATCGTTGATCTTTGTTTCAAAATTCATGTAACGGTATTTCGGGTCCTTTACCATTTTTTGAGCCTCAGATTCCACTTCATTGTATTTACCCGCCATAAACAAATCCCTTAAGTGACCTACAGGATCTACTACAACATCCTTATCCGAAAAATTAATACAGGCTGCAAGAACAGGATCATTATTAGTTTTATAATCTTCCAAACTTATATCAACTGCCACTTGCGGCGCCAGCCAGTCAGCATTTTCCCATTGTGGTTTATCCTGCCACCAGGCAAAAGAAAGAAATACAGGTATCCCGGTTTTTGGCAGTTCCACTCTCCGGTTATCACCATAAAAATTGATATTCTCAGCTGTAGGTTCTCCTACAAATAAAGCATTGGTATAATTGCTGAGTTCGTTCACCAGGTTTTGACACGCAGAAAAAGTACGGCGGCCAATGATAACAAATAATTTCCCTGGTTTGTTGATCTTTTTGTTTTCTATAATACCTGTAACGATGGGTTTATTCTTATAATTATTCCCCCCTCCATTCAGGCGAACATCGAGTACCAGCTTATCAACATCGTTTTTATCAATGAACTCAAATACCCTTTTATAAAAAGCTGCAATAGACTCAGTCTTATCATCCAATACCTGGCTTTGCCTAACATAAACGGTTTTACTTTCCGGCAGGTATTCATAATAATAATTCTTATCCAGGTTTTTCAGGTAATAGGGAGTAGCGGTTGTATCTCTTACGGTTATCCAGCCAGAGCTCTTCGATACAAAACCATACGTACGGGGCATGCGGAATGCATCTTTAGCCGTTACATTTTGTTCAAACGTCTTTCCACCTTTCTCAAATGTATAAGTGATGGTTGATTTTAATTCTTTAGCCACACCCTGCGCATGCAGTGCTTCAGGAATAGTAAGAAAATCCAAGCCGTACCCTTTAAAGTACTGATCATTTTCAACAGGCACCAATGGCTTTATTGCCTCCAGTGCTTTCTGCACCGGTACTCCTTCCACCTTCACCAATTTAGCGCCAACAATTGTTGCATACTCTTTATCTGCTCCTTCAACGTACATGCCATCACTGAACCAATAAAAATTTACCGGTGCCACATGGTATTTAACAGGGCTTTGTCTCCACCCGATATCTGTATGACCATATTTAAACAAAGACACTATACGGGCCAGCCCTGCCACCCTTTCATGATCTTTCATACCCGGCATCGCCTTGTACAATTTCTCCACTTCAGCATCAAAAGTTGCGGCTGTTACATTCTTAAACAGGAAGGAATAATCCTTATGAACAGTATGTTGCAGGAAACGAAGGTCCGTTTGCCAGTCTGCAGCAGTAAGTTTCTCAATCGCTATTTTGGAGCTGGTTGCCGTAACAGGGTGACCATCCTGCGAATGAACTGATGCTATGATGATGGTACTGTAAACAAACAGAAAGAGCTTTTTCATGGCTGAGTTTTTCTGAAGTTATACAAAACCTTCAGGCTATCGTTATACTATTTGACAGACGGTTAGAATACACGATAAAAATTACCAGGATCAATGCCGCCAGCCCGGCATTTGTAGAGCTGGAAAGTTACAGACATATGATCGCTCAAATAATGCCGGATTAAATTATTTATGATCGCTTTTACCAACAAGTATGACATACCCGTTCTGTGCCTTTCAATACCTGAATGATAGTTTAGCAGGTATAATTTCTGCTTCTATTTTGTGATCTGTATAATACTCCCCATCCAGGTGGTATTGAATTAATGAATCACTTTCTATAATGATCTTTTTCGTATGAAAATGCCGGATAAAAGAAAGCCGCAGGTGCTTTCCTTTCTCAATAACCGGCAAATAACGGAGACGCTGTAACGGAGTAAGTGCATTGGCCATCACCACATCAAACCATCCATCATCGGCCCTTGCTTCGGGTGCAATATGAAAACCACCACCGGCCCTCCGGCCATTACTTATATCGATCAATAGTTTTCTATCCCTGCTATTATACTCTGCTGATTGAACAGCATACTCTTTACAACCGTAGCTGAATATTTTCACAAGGATAGTGAGCAGGAACGATGTTTTGCCGGGCATTTTTTTCTTCCCGGTTAATGCTCTTGCTACCTCACCTTCAAAACCGACACCAGCCCCATTGATAAAATACCGGCCATTGCATTTACCGATATCTATTGGCCTGGGATTTTCATCCAAAGCAATCCGTAATTGTTCTTCCATTGTTTTATTACCATAGAGTAACCAATGAAAATCATTTCCGGTACCGCCATTGAAGATCACCAGCGGAAGTTGTATATCCTGGTAATGATTGATAAAATAATTCAGCGTACCATCACCACCGGCTATCCAGATATCTGTAAACTCATCAAAACTGACAGGCCAGTTTTCAACCAGTAAAGTATGCCTGATCTGCTTCTGCGAGAGCTCCTTTGCAACTTGATGTGCCAGTACAACAGCTTTGCCCACTCCTGCAAGCGGGTTACAGAGAATGGCTATGTTCTTGTTAGTGGCTGTATGCATTTGATGAAAATACAATTTTCAGTAAAATAGTCAGTTAACCTTACTCCCTCATTCATACCTGCCCAGATCAACCTGTATCCTTATTTATACCAACCCAATTATTTAAATGAAGTTGCTATTGCCCCTGGCGTATTATCCTTTTTTTAAATGCCGGGCTATTAATATCAATTACTGAGAAATCAAAGACATACATTTTACCACCTTGTTCTATATAAATATGATGTGGCAGTATAAACTGGTCTGTATTTTTCCAATCTGAAAACCTGATACTGATCGTTTCCTGCCTGTTACCCGGGTTAACGATATCAAGGACTGACAGCCTGCCGCTTGCCCGGTCGAAAAACAAGGATGCAGAATTATTCAGTTCATCAGTAGCCTTTATTCTATAACAGCTTTGTTTATTCTTTTGAACAGTATCCGGCATGCTAAAGGAATGAAACCGTTGCGGCAGCTCCAGCAATATGTTATGAAAAGCATGACTCCGTATTGTATATACAGCTTCTTTTGGTAAAACATTTTCCGGGTTATCAGTTGCATAACCAGTAGTATCATTTATGATAACTGCCTCAAAAGGTTCTGGCTTATAATTATACTCCTGCCTGAAATACATATAGCCATCCATGGCCGTATGTACCATAGTGCTGTAACTCCCCTGGGGAGATATACAATTGGCAACTGATACAATGTTCTTAATTTTATCTCTTTCTGCAGCCGGAGCCACTGCATTCATTGATACCAGGATAATATCCTCCGCACCTGCAACCTGATCATGTGTTTTCTTTTCCTTGCCATAACAGCCGGTAAGGGCACTCATGATCAATACAACCCGTAAATAAATAACCATGTATTTCATCAGCCTGTTTTAAAATCAAATTAGGGCTTTTGCTGACTCATTTCGAAACAACTTTACCAGTGGTAATATATTTTCCTCTTTACTTCACGACATACTATTGAACTATTTTAATTGTATTGTCTTCCCCTTTTTGGCCGATAGTTTTGCTGCCTCCAGGATTTCAACGACGATCATATTATTCTCCAGTGAAGAGAGATCATAAGGAGCTAAAACAATTTCATTGCGGATAACAGCCACAAAAAATATAAAAGGATCATTAAAGGGTGCCATTCTTTCATCCAGTGAATACACCGTTTCCCTGAAGCCATCATACCCCTCCGCCAGTCTTATTCTTATTTTATTCCTGTTATCGGCATATATCACACCTTTTGTTCCATACAGTTCCATATCCTTACGGCCAATAGGCCAGTTCCAGGAAGCCTGGATAGTTGCTTTTGATGAATCATATGCAAGTATGATAGTTGACTCATCATCCACGGCAGGGTTATTCTCCCGTTGAAACTGCTGGGTGACGGCTGTAACCGAATGCGGCTTTTTTCCTTTGTGCAACCAGGTGCTGATATTGGCACCATAACAACCAAAATCGGTAATAGCACCGCCACCATTTTGCACAGGGTCAGTCAGCCAGTCTAAGAATTCTTTATTAATGCCAATCTTTTTTGGTCCCCGGTGACCATCCCTGATAATAAGCTGGCTAAGATCACCTATACTATCATTGGCTAACCACACATGGGCATTGTGTGTAGTTGGATACCAGCTTGTTTCGTAATTAGTAAGCAGATGTATCTTGAATTTTTTTGCCAGTGCTTCCATTTTCCTGGCATGCTTCAAACTTACTGCCAATGGTTTCTCCACCATTACATGAATGCCAAGCGGCGCACAGGTTTCTACCACTTTTAAATGTTCATAAATAGTACCGAACGCAGCAACCGCTTCCGGCTTTGTTTTAGCGATCATTTCTTCCATCGTTGAAAACACTATGTCCATAGAAAAGCCATGTTGCTGTGTATAGCGAAGGGCCAGGTCATTGTTTGGTTCAACAATTCCAACAATACTAAATTTATCATTCTTAGGGCTGCCCAGTATCCAGTGAACATGTGTATGCGTTAAGCCCACCACCGCAAGCCGTACAGGTTTGTTCTGGCTTTGAGGTTGTGCAACAATACAAGCAGCTACTACAAGAAAAGTCGAAAGAAGAAGTACCTGAAGTTTTTGCATTTAATTTTTTTAGATATATGTATAAGAAATCTACATACCGACAAGTTACAGATTTGATTTTACCTGCCCACAGGTTTCCTCTTTCTGTTTCCTCGCTCCTCACCTATCTTTGTTCCTCAACGTATTGCAGCTATGAACATTGAACCTGCCTGCCGGCAGGCAGGTTCAATAATATTTTCATCATTAATCATATAAATTCGATGAACTTAGAATTCAATAAAAACGAGGATGTATTAAAACAAAGCCTTAGCGAGATGCGCCGCAGGCTGGAAAAGATCTATGAAGGTGGAGGAAAGAAAGCCATCGAAAAACAAAGAGAGAAAAACAAACTCACCCCCCGTGAACGGATCAATTACCTAGTTGATAAAGACAAGCCCTTTATCGAAATTGGTGCCTTTGCCGGTTATGAGATGTATGCCGACCAAGGTGGTTGTCCTGCGGGTGGTACAGTGGCGGGTATTGGTTATGTAAGCGGCAGACAATGTGTGATCCTAGCCAATGACCAGACGGTGAAGGCAGGTGCCTGGTTCCCTGTTACAGGTAAAAAGAATTTACGGTTGCAGGAGATAGCGATGGAAAATAATTTACCTGTTATTTATTTGGTTGACAGTGCCGGTGTATTTCTTCCTATGCAGGATGAGATATTTCCCGATAAAGAACATTTTGGCCGCATTTTTCGCAACAATGCCCGTATGAGCGGTATGGGCATTACACAAATAGCAGCAGTAATGGGTCCCTGCGTCGCCGGCGGCGCCTACTTACCTATTATGAGTGATGAAACACTGATGGTGGAAGGCAACGGCTCTATTTATTTAGCGGGACCTTACCTGGTAAAAGCGGCTATTGGTGAAGACATCGACAATGAAACGTTGGGCGGTGCAGTGACACATACAGAAATAAGCGGCATTGCAGATTATAAATTCAAAACAGAGCAGGAATGCATGGATCATATCAAAAAGATGTTTTCCATGCTGGGAGAAAAACCAAAAGCAGGTTTTGACCGCATAAAAGCAATCCAGCCAAAGAAAAATGCAGAAGAACTGTATGGCATCTTTCCTTCAGACGGGAAGCCGTATGATGTGCTGGACATCATAGAACGGATTGTGGATGGCCCAAACCTTTTGTCCCGCGATGAATCGCAGGGAAAGTCAGCCTCCGGCTTTGAACAGTTCAAAGAAGATTATGGTAAAACGATTGTGTGTGGGTATGGACGAATAGATGGCTGGGCCGTCGGTATTGTAGCAAACCAGCGATTGATCGTAAAGAATAAGAAAGGTGAGATGCAGATGGGTGGTGTGATATATAATGACAGTGCTGATAAAGCAGCGAGATTTATTCTCAACTGTAACCAGAAAAAAATACCATTAGTGTTTTTGCAGGATGTAACCGGCTTTATGGTGGGCAGCAGAAGCGAACATGCCGGCATCATTAAAGACGGGGCCAAGATGGTGAATGCTGTAGCAAATTCAGTAGTGCCGAAGATTACGATAATCATTGGTAATAGTTACGGAGCTGGCAACTATGCTATGTGCGGCAAGGCTTATGATCCCCGCTTCATTTATGCATGGCCAACGGCTAAGATCGCCGTGATGGGTGGTGATGCGGCAGCAAAAACATTGTTGCAAATAGAAGTCGCATCGCTGAAGGCAAAGGGAAAAGAAATAACACCGGAAGCGGAAAATAAACTGCTGAGTGAAATAAAAGGCCGGTATGATAAACAGACTTCGCCCTACTATGCAGCCGCAAGGCTATGGGTGGATGCCATCATTGACCCTGTGGATACGAGAAAGGTTATCAGCGAAGGGATTGCAGCAGCGAATTGTAATCCACTGATAAATGACTTGAAGACTGGTGTCTTTCAGGTATAATTATTATGTTGAATGATAAATGTTGAATGCTGAATGAGGCAACTATTAATTCAACATTTATCATTCAACATTCAACATAATTAATGAATTCAGTTACTATATATACTGATGGTTCATCCCGTGGCAACCCGGGGCCAGGCGGTTATGGTGTAATACTAATAAGTGGCCATCATCGCAAAGAATTATCGCAGGGTTATCATCACACTACCAATAACCGGATGGAACTGATGGCTGTGATCGCCGGTTTGAAAGCCTTAAAAAAACCAGGTCTGCATGTGACCATCTATTCCGACAGCCAGTATGTAGTGAAAGCAGTGGAAGAAGGATGGTTGAAGAACTGGATCAAGACCAATTTTAAAGGCGGTAAAAAAAATCCGGATCTCTGGAGAGAATTTTATGAATTATCGCACCGGCATGTTATCAAATTCAAATGGGTGAAGGGACATGCAGATAACCCGTACAATAACCGTTGCGATGAATTAGCCACCCAGGCTGCAGACGGGCATCATCATAAACTGATGCATGATGAGGGATATGAGGGAACGGCTAATTAACACCCGGCAATCCAAAAAAATAAAACCCATCAGCAAACACTGATGGGTTCAATTAATTCAATAAACAGCTTACGCCAGGGTAAGAACTGCTTTCCTTTTTGTAAGATAGTTAAACACCAATAAGATTACCGGCAGGAATAATAATGTTGCGATCAATGAATTCCTGTAAAAGGGAAGACCCGCTTCATAACAGGTCATCAGTCCGCTGAGATTTTTTGCATACACCACTTCAGTAGCAGCCTGCCAGACAAAAAAGTTGGACACAAAGAAATAAACTGTTGGTGCGGCAATACCACCAGCCAGCAAGCTGCTGTAATTGCGGCCTTTTAATGCCCAGCCCAAAAAAGTAGCAGATAACAACAACAGGTAATTCTTCCACTGTCCGGCATAAAAACCGGCATAAGGAAACAGGTCCTGGTTATATAAAAACTGTATCACTGCATCGCTGATAAATAAAGCCAGTAAGGGCAGTATAAAAGACATATCCTTTTGCTTCATGATAAAACCTGCCAACAGGGCAATCGCAATAACTGGTGAAAACCCGGACCAGTCAAGATCGGGTCCAAAGAAAAATTTGCAGGCAGTTGCCATCGCTGCCAGTATAAGTGTGAAAACAATTAACCTTCCGTTACTCTTCATAATAGTGAGATTGAAATATGAGGCAAAAATAACAGAATTGACCCAATTGGCCGGTCTAATTATTAACGATTGTGAATTGCTTCAGCAGCCCGGAAAACAATGGCTTTGCTGCCAGCTTTCAACTGGATAGTCCTTCCCGGAAAAGCTACTGCCGAAGGATGCCCTTCCTGCAGGTTCACTGTATGTTCACCATCAGTCAGTTCAACCATGCCTTCCGTCAACAGCAGTATCTCCGTTGATACAGGAGTAAATGAAATAGTCTCTCCTGCTTCTGGTTCAAATACTGTTAATCTGAAATCAGGCGCCGGTGTTTTATATAATTTTTCGTGGCCATCTATCTGCTCACCCGTGATGATAACAGGATAAGTGGCTTCGCATTTTACATGTTTCAATAATTCTTTTACATCAATATGTTTGGAGGTTAATCCGCCTCTCAACACATTATCGGAATTGGCCATTAGTTCCACATTATGCCCTTCCAGGTAAGCATGTGGTACGCCGGCTGCCTGGAAAATGCCTTCTCCTTTTTTCAGGTGGAGCAGGTTAAACAGGTAGATAGAAAAGATACCCCTGTCAATATTATTTTCTTTTGTAAAAGTTGCGGCAGCACGGGCAGCCCAGAAATCCTCATCACTTTTATCGGGTTCTTTGTCCTTATATATAGTTACCAGGTTATCTACCAGTGGTTTTAATATCCGGTTTACTTCCGACTGCGGCATTTCCATTACATACTTGTATAGGCCAGCATAACCGGATTGATTGAATACCGGTAACAATTCTCTTAATTCAACCACATTAAGTAACGTATACACCAGTTCTTCCGGTGGCTTGAAACCATGGAGCAACCAGAAATCATCAAGTGCCACCAGCATTTCCGGTTTATGGTTATCATCTTTATAATTGCGGTAAGGTGCATCCAATGGAATACCTTCTGTATTTTCCCTGGCAAATTCAATTTCTGCTGCTTGCTTGGATGGATGTGCCTGTATAGACAACATTTCCTTCACTTCCTGCGCCTTAAACAAATATGGCAGGTTGCCACATAATGCTGTTAATAGCTCTGTTTTATCAGTCGCTGTTTCCACGATGGATATACCAAGCGGATGGGTGCCCATCCAGTATTCAGCATAAGGTTTATTTTCACTATTGTCTTCCTGTAATAAGAAAGGAATAAAAGTTGTACCTCCCCAGTCGTAATGTTTAACTACTCCTTTCAGCGGATAAATGCCAGTCATAAAACTTTATTTAACTTGGAGTAAAGATACTACATGGCCTCGCATAATGAACTGGGAAAAGAAGGAGAAGAAATGGCGGCAAAATGGCTGATCACAAAAGGCTATACCATTTTACATCGTAACTGGCGGCATTCTTATCATGAACTGGATATTGTAGCCAGCAAAGGAAAATTTCTGCATTTCGTAGAAGTAAAAGCAAGGAAAGCATCTCCCTATGGCAACCCGGAAGACAGTGTGACGAAAAAGAAATTCAAGAACCTGCAGAAAGCTGCCAATGAATATTTATTCCTGAACCCGGGTCATCCATGGATACAGTATGATATTCTTTCCATCACCCTGCATGGCAATGGTGAAACAGAATATTTTTTGATCGAAGATGTGTTTCTTTGAAGTGAATGGTAAACGGAAAGAAGTGAGAGGGCTCAGGCATCCAGATTACTTATCATCCTGCTTAACATACGAAAACCCGATTCTGCAAAACCCTCCAATTCTATTATATCCTTTTCTGCGATGTAATTAAGAATTAATGCTGCTTCAAATTGTGTATCTACCTCCACAAGTGAACTCCTTGCTATTTCATAAAAACGCCTTCTTTCCTGCTTTGAGCTTCTGGCTGACCCTTCTGCAATATTGCTAGAAACAGAGATTACCGCCCTTCTTAATTGACTTACTAATACGAAGTGCTCATCTTTAGGGAATAACTTAGTCAACCTATAAACTTCTTTTATAAGCTGCAAAGAAATCTTATAAACTTCTAGCTTTTTATGGGCAAGATTTAACATAGTACAAGGTTTTCATTTAAAACAAATACTGGCAATCAGACAGCTGTATTCCCTTTTCTCCACTCTCTCTTCACTCTTCACTTTTCACTCTTTCCATCATTTTCTCCACCAATCGATATGTTGCAGGGCAATACTCCACATTCTGTTTATGGATATGCACAAAGTCTTTGAATTTTTTGGATAAATGCGGGAAGCCGGCACAATCAGCCGGACGAACTTCATAAATACTACACTTATTGTCCTTGAGGTTTAAAAACTGGCAGGGTTCAGTTTTATTCAGCCAGTCACGGTCACCACCTCTTTCTCTTTTCAACCACTTAGTTTGAAACTCAACTACTGTCATATCCAGGTGGGCAGCTATTCTTTTCATATCCCGGTCGGTGAAAGTCGGCGTCATGGTCTTGCAGCAGTTGGCGCAGGTAAGGCAATCTGTTTCCTGCCATACTTCTTTTTCTAATGTGGCAATTTTCTTGTCCAGCCCTGCTGGTGCTTCTTTTTCCAACTTGGTAAGGAACCGACGCATACTTGTTTTCTGGTGACGGGCTTTCTGCTTAAACGAACGGAGATTAATGGGTTGCATCTTACTCATAGCCCCGAAGATAATAATTGAGACTATATGACGAACGCCGAAAAGAATTTTCATGCTGCGGAAGCCAATGGTTATTTTTGCGATACATCAAACCAATGGATATGAAAACGCTGATGATCAGTGTAGCAGCTTTTATAATAATGCTTTCCTTTACTGCATGTAAGTCCGGGACTGCCGAAGCACCAGGAACATTCTGCGATACAGTCTGCCTGACCGACACCATAAAATTTGCAGGCGACCATGAGAAAAAGCCAACCGTGTTCATTACTGCAAAAAATTGTATGCCTGACAGTATCATCTGGAGCTATAAAGGAATGGCGGCTGACCGCAAAACCGGTTTTACCTATTTATTAGGGACCACAGTCAATATCAATAAAGATTATATCCGTTGCTTTTTTAAGGATAATGAACATGCCTGGCTGCTCTTTAATGATTGCGCAACCGGCCGTGGTTTTCAGATCAAACTACCCTATGATAAAAACGCCAATTTCAGTTTGAAGAGCAGCGGCATCAACAGCCTGGATCCGAAATTTTCTATTGCTGAAAACCTGGTGGTGAATACTGACCGGGGCAATATTTATGTGGAAGATATGAGCACCGGTAAAAAAGCCATGATGACCTTTGGTCAGCCATTGCCTATTGATTATGACGTACTGCATGACCATATCGACTCAGTGAATGTAACAAACGACAGGATATGGGTGAAGATCCTCATTGACAAAAACTGGGTGGAAAAAGAAAAGAAAATTGTGTTGGAATAAAATTATTAATCAGTTAATTGGGAGTTGGTTAATCAGGAAGAATCTGCTCTAAAAGGTTTCCCTAGTTAACTCATTAATAAGTAAACCAATTAACCACTATGTGGGAGCCCTATAAAAAAGGATTCAAAGCCTACCTGCAATTAGAAAAATCTTTGTCAGACAATTCTGTGCAGGCTTATGTAAGAGATATTGAGCACCTGACACAATTCCTGCTTGAAAAAAATAACCTTATTAATCCCGGTGAACTCAGGTTAAAAGACCTGCAACAATTCATCAGGTGGATCACCGAACTGGGCATGACAGCCAGTTCACAGGCAAGGATCATATCTGGTATCAAAGCCTTTTATAAATATTGCATCCTCGAAAATATCTGCCAAACCGACCCTACGACTTTACTCGAAGCTCCTAAACAAAAAAGAAACCTGCCTGATGTACTGGGCTTTGAAGAAATAGAAAAGATGATAGCTCAAATTGACCTGAGCAAACCGGAAGGTGGCCGTAACAAAGCCATACTGGAAACTATGTACAGTTGCGGCCTGCGGGTAAGCGAAGTGGTGAACCTGAAAATATCTCAGCTATATCCTGATCTTGGTTTTATCAGAGTTACAGGGAAAGGCGATAAAGAAAGACTGATACCTATTGGAAGCAGTGCTGTCAAGTATATTACTATTTACAAAAATCAGATACGGATACATACAGCACCTCAAAAGGGAAATGAGGATATTCTATTCCTGAATAAACGGGGGAGTAAATTATCAAGAGTAATGATCTTCTATATCATCAAAGAACTTGCATTGAAAGCTGGTATAAAAAAAACGGTTTCTCC
>JAKQEA010000049.1 GCA_029558715.1 Bacteroidota bacterium
TAGCCAATACCTCATCGGATGGAAAGATTCTCTGACAGAGAAAGACCGTCATTTGCTAGTGGGGAATAAACTTAAACTGTATAAATATTGATTTGCTGTTTTTACGCCGTTGTTGGTGTTCAAATAACAAACCCTTTCTTCTATAGTTCTCTTCCCAGCCAAATCTCCTGAAAAGGACTCGGCGCAAAAGAGCAATTATAATCACTTAACTTTATTCAGCCCCCGGCTCAGAATAGTAAAAAGGGTAAAATCCAAAATTGCAGGCACAGAAAATGACCACTTAAAAAAATTTTTTACAAATGACAAAGGAGATCAGGGCATACAACCTTGCACAGTCGCCCGGCGACAAAAAAATATGTAACCTGCTGGCCGCTGAGATCAGCGCAGGCTTGCCGGAAGCAGAAAATAAAATATGGCATGCCCACCCGGTCTGGTTTTTAGATGGCAATCCAATCGTAGGTTACAGCAAACAAAAAGCCGGCATACGGTTGATGTTCTGGAGTGGTGCAGATTTTGAAGAAGAAACCCTGGAGCCCGGCACCGGAAAATTCAAAGATGCCTCCATCATTTACACTTCCGCAGAAGAAATCAATGTCAAACACCTGAAGCGCTGGCTGAAAAAAGCAAGGGACATTCAATGGGATTATAAGAATATTGTAAAACGGAAAGGGGTTTTGGAAAGATTGAAATAATGCCCGTTACCTGCGGGGTCTCCTGGAAGGAACTGGTGTAACCGATAAATACCGACGAGTCACTGCGAAGAATCGTTTGAAAAAGAAAACCACCGCACCATTATATGTTTAAACAATTCTACAACGAAGCCGAAAAGAACCGCTTTGAGACCTTTGTGGATGCCATCCTCGCCATCATCATGACCATACTCGTACTGGAGTTTAAAGTTCCCGAAGAGCCTTTCCATTCCAATAGGGATATCCAATCTTTTCTGCACCACCTGTTCCCTTCCTTCTTCAGTTACTTCATCTCCTTCTCCACCATCGTGATATTGTGGATGGATCATCACAACCTGTTCCGCCTGCTGAAGAAAGTGGATGTCCCGATGGTATTTCTGAATTTCCTGTTTATCATTTTCCTGTCGGCTACTCCTTTCACCACCTCACTGGCGGGTAAGAATATACAGAGCTCCTATGCGGTAGCAATAGTGGCCACAAACTATTTACTGATGAACCTTGCCTTTACATCCATCTGGGTGTATTCATTGAAGCATCAAATGATTCCCGAAACGGCGCTGAAGCAGTTATCCACAAAAAGGGAAAACGGTATCATTTTTACCGGCATCCTGCTCACCATTGCCAGCATACCGCTTGCCTACGTCAGCACTTATATTTCTTTTAGCCTTTTCATTCTGGTGCTGCTTCTTCATGTCATACGGCTGTGGCGGCACTAGTTAAGACCTTAGCAGTGTTAAGCAAAGATTCCCGGACAACTGTTTAAATTCACAACACCCGAATGAAAAAAAAATTTGCGAAACCGAATAGTTGCACATATATTTGCAACTGATTGGTTTCTTAAATAAAGATATATACAATATGCGACGGGATATTTTCCAGGCAATTGCCGACCCAACAAGACGTTCAATTATCACATTGATTGCCCTGCAGGCAATGACACCAAATGCTATTGCCGAACATTTCGACAGCACCCGGCAGGCCATATCCAAACATTTGCGTATTCTCACAGAATGTGAACTGGTAAAACAAGAATACAGGGGCAGGGAAATCTATTACCAGCTTGAAGTAAAAAAAATGAAAGAGATTGATAAATGGCTGGACCAGTTCCGGAAAATCTGGGAAACCAGCTTCAATCAATTGGACAAAGTATTATTAACAATGAAAAAACAAAAAAGATGAACAACAATCTGCTTTTTGATTTTACCGTTGATAAAGCTGCCAGGACGGTATACATCACCAGGGAATTTGATGCTCCCCTTTCCCTCGTATGGGATGCTTTTACCAAAGCAGAATTACTTGACCAATGGGTGGCCCCTGCTCCGTTTACAGCAAAAACCAGGTATATGAATTTTGAAGTGGGTGGCAAACGATTTTATGCCATGGTAAGTCCCGAAGGACATGAGCGATGGGCCATTCAGCAATACACTTCCATCAGCCCGAAGACCAACTTCAAAATGTTCAATGCTTTTGCAGACAAAGATGAAAATCCACAATTGCCGGGTTCTGATTGGGATTACACTTTCAGCGAACAGAACGGAAAGACAACAGTACGCATTACTATTTTTAATGAATCGCTTGACCGTATGGAGAAATTGATTGAGATGGGTTTCACAGAAGGATTCAAAATGTCAATGAACAATTTGGAAAACCTGCTGGCGGTTTTAACCGGAAAATGAATAAACATGAGTGTAAAGGAACAAATCAAAAACTATATCAGCAACCAGCCTGAACCAAAACAAAGTGATATGCAGGCGTTGCACCGGCACATACTCCGGATATTGCCAAAGTGTAAATTATGGTTCCTGGATGGTAGGGACAGCAGCGGAAAAATTGTTTCTAATCCTAATATCGGGTATGGATCTTACACCATAAAATATGCCGATGGAAAAAGCAAAGAGTTTTACCAAATTGGTTTGAGTGCAAACACAAGCGGCATCTCAGTCTATATCATGGGTATAAAAGACAAGACATACTTAGCCAGAACGTATGGAAAAGGACTGGGCAAAGCAACTGTCACCGGGTACTGCATTAAGTTCAAAACACTGAAGGATATAAACATGGATATACTTGAAGCGGCCATACGTTATGGGTTTGAAACTTTGCATCGGTAGTAACACTACTGCACAGTCGTCATACGATACCCATGGCGATTAACAGCATTATTCACAAAAAAGATCAGCTAATTCAACAGCTCCTGGGTTTTATTTCATGCAGGCCGAAAAGGAGATACTGATGTTTTGCTGATCATTGCGCCTTTGCGTGGGGTATCTTTTTCTTCTATCGCTCCTCGTGACATCAACCAGAAATGTTATAACTTTCGCAAAACCGCTGTCATGAAAAATGAAAGGGTATATAAGCTGGTATTCGCCAGCGTCTATCCGCATTATCTAAAAAAAACAGAGATGAAGGGGCATACAAAAGCCGAACTGGATACCATCATTTGCTGGCTTACCGGATATACGCAAAAAAAATTGCAGCAACAGATAGATAAAAAAGTTGATTTGGAAACTTTTTTCGCTGAGGCAAAACTAAATCCCAATGCTTCAAAGATCACCGGGGTTATCTGTGGTTATCGTGTGGAAGAGATCGAAGACCCGCTGATGCAAAAGATCCGTTATATGGATAAGCTGATTGATGAACTGGCCAAAGGAAAGGCTATGGAGAAGATTTTACGAAAGTAGAAGACAAAATATTTTTTAATTTTTACTATTTTCTTTTACCCAGCTCACCAACAGGTCAAGATATCCATCTGCAAACTTCTTCAATGCAGGCATTTCACGGTTAAAGAACCAGCCCCTGCTGGTGAACAGCATTGCATGGTTGGCATCAGGAAATATCTTAGCTGTCACTTTTGAGTTTCCGTTCTTTTGAAATTCTTCCAGCATCAAAGTGTAATTCAACTTTGAGTCCGTAAAATTGTCTTTTTCTCCATAAATAAGCAACACAGGACATTTTACTTTTTCCAAAGCAGGTAATGGATCGTAGTAACAGTTATACTCAAAGAACTGGTCAACACCTAATTCTTCATTGGTTAGTTTATGTTTGCTCAGCCAGTCCTTTTGCCGGGCCGCCGGTAAAATTTCAGTATCGAATTTTTCTTTTGTTATCCGGCCAAGCGAGGCGGCATATTTATTTCGCCTGAATTCTTCTACTTCTTTTATAACAGCGCTGTCAACTCCCCGCCATGTGAGAGCCCTTCTGCCATTGTACATATGCTGGTCAAGCGGCGACACACAGTTGGCTGCACTCAGTATAGCAAATGAAATATCACCCGGTGACTTACTGATCGCTAATGGTACAACCCAGCCGCCCTGGCTATGTCCGTATAGTCCGATCTTCTCTTTTTTAATTTCAGGCAAGGTCTTCAGTACCTGAACAGCGGCCACCAGGTCGTTTGCATAATCGCTGAAGGATGCCGCCCAATGTTCTCCTTCCGACCTTCCCACTCCTCTTTTGTCAAAGATCAGGCAGGCAATGCCATTATTGACAAACAAGGAAGCCAATCCCCTGCTTGCATCTCTTGTTTCCTGCCCGGAGCCATGTGCAAAAACAACTGCGGGAAAAGGCCCTTCACCGCGGGGCAAAATAAGTGAACCGGATAACCTGAGGTTCTTTTTATAATCTTTCTGTCTTTCTATAAAATCTTCCTTTTTTGCAGTAAAACTCAATTCTTTTTCTTTTAACTCCACTCGGGTGAAGATCAATTCACTCCCGTCATTTTTCGTTAAGATTAGCTGCATCTCTTTTTTATTCTTCTTCCATTGAAGAGTGCCCTCAATAGAATCTTTTTTACCAATCGCATTTCCAATCACCACTTGGTTCAGTGTGTCAAATAATCCCCTGATGCGGCCATCCGGAAAAAATAAAACAGGGTATTGTTCCATCATGCCCAGCATTAGTCCATTTGTATGATCTGTAGTTTCATAAAGTCCAAAATAAGGCATCAGCTTCCTGGTAACAGGATTTTCCTGCTCAGGCTGTGCGGCGCAGAAAGAATTTAGAAAAAAGGATAATAACAGGATAGCTATACATTTCTTTCCCGGCAACGTATACACAGAAGGTCTCTTACTAATCATGGCTTGCAGGTAGTATAAAATCAATTGTTCTTTTGAGGAAAACAATTTTTAAAATAAGCCAATACTTCCTGACAAATGGCCGGAAATTGATAAAGTGAACTATTATATGATGAAAGGATGCAGCAATCCCGGCTACTGGAAGACAGGCTGACAACGCATTCTAATTTTCCGGCTTACTGCTTGCTACAAGATCACTTACGGAGATCATTCATCATTAATTCTATTTTATCGGACAATTCACCCACCCCTAATGATGCCCAGATAATAAAAATGCCCAAAACGATTTTTACTATCCCCATTTTAGGAATGGAGAAACCTGTGAGTTTCCTGAGAATTGTATTTACCGGGAGGAAGTAAATGAATGAAAGCAGCAGCAGGAAAATTCCAAAACCCATGTCATTTCCCCAAAATACATTCACCACACCGATGACTGCAACGACTATTCCAAATAGCCAGCTGATTATATCCGAAGCAGTTGATTTGTCAGGCATAATAATTTTTTTAAAATACTGTTTAATGGAAATAAAAAGTACTTTGAAGCACAAAGTAAATGTAGTTTTACCAAATAACCAACAATTTTTTTGCCTTGCATTGCTTTTCAGCAGCACAGGCAAAGCAGTTTCGTTTCGCCGATTAGCCAATTAGCTTTACATTTGCAGCCCGGTTTGTTCGGGACGTAGCGCAGCCCGGTAGCGCACTTGCATGGGGTGCAAGGGGTCGCTAGTTCGAATCTAGTCGTCCCGACATTTTTAAAGACTCCTGATTATTTCAGGGGTCTTTTTTATTTTTGTGTTGTACCGGTTGATCAGAACGGGATGTAGCGCAGCCCGGTAGCGCACTACGTTCGGGACGTAGGGGTCGCTGGTTCGAATCCAGTCATCCCGACTCATTTCCAAAGCCTGTTCCCACAGGCTTTTATCTTTTTTCTGATCCGAAAACAAGCTTTATCTTCGCCCCTTAATGAAAATACTCATTAAGCAAGCCAAAATAGTTGACCCCTCCTCTCCTTTCAACGGACAAACAGCAGATATTTTTATTGAAAATGGCCGGATTACTAAAATAAGTGCATCATTAACTGAAAAAGCAGATCAGGAAATTGCTGTTCCCGGATTGCATGTTTCACCGGGTTGGGTGGATGTGTTTGCCAACTTTGCTGACCCTGGTTATGAGTTCAAAGAAACACTGGAAACCGGCGCAGCGGCAGCAGCAGCCGGCGGCTACACAGATGTGATGGTGATCCCCAATACTAACCCAACTATCCATAATAAAGCAGCGGTTGAATACATTACTCACAAAAGCAGGTCACTCCCTGTCAGTATTCATCCTATCGGCGCTATTACTAAGAATACCGAAGGAAAAGAACTGGCTGAAATGTATGATATGAAAACAAGTGGCGCCATCGCATTCAGTGATGGTATCAACTGTGTTCAGTCTGCCGGGTTGCTGGTCAAAGCCCTGCAGTATGTAAAAGCTTTTAATGGCATCATCATTCAATTGCCTGATGACAAAAGCATCAACCCGCATGGACTGATAAATGAGGGTATTGTTTCCACTCAATTGGGACTTCCCGGAAAACCAGCTATGGCGGAAGAACTGGTTGTAGCCAGGGATATAAAGCTGACCCGTTATGCTGAATCAAGATTACACTTCACCGGGGTAAGTACAAAAAAATCACTCGAGTATATAACAAGAGGAAAACAAAGTGGTACTGATGTAAGTTGCTCTGTTACTCCTTATCACCTTATCTTTTGCGACGAGGACCTGACAGGGTATGATACCAACCTGAAAGTAAATCCACCTTTCCGTACCAAAGAAGACAGAGCAGCCTTGCAGGATGCCGTGATGAACGGAACCGTGGATTGCCTCGCTTCTCATCATTTGCCACATGAATTTGACAGTAAAGTGATAGAATTTGAATATGCCAAATTTGGAATGATTGGTTTGGAAACTGCATACGGAGTGCTTACTACCGCTGTACCGGGTATTACTGCTGAAAGATGTGTTGACCTGCTGGCCATTAATCCCAGGAAATTATTCGGCCTTGACCCGGTAACAATAAAAGAAGGAAATACTGCCACTCTTACTTTGTTCAATCCTGGTGTAAAATGGATGGTAACTCCTGATCATATTAAATCAAAATCATCCAACTCTCCTTTTACCGGTAAAGAACTGACCGGCAAAGTGGCCGGTATCATTAATGGTGATAAAATCATCCTTGCTTAATTACAGATTATGAAATTATCACCTGCCATAAAAGGTGCGGTTACCGGAGCTGTGATGATAGGTATCGCATTAATAACATTCTATTCAGGCATGAAGGCCGATTCAGCTTTTCAATACCTGGTATATATTGTTTATGCACTGGGCATTACCTGGACAATAACCGCTTATAAGAAATCTGACCGTTTCACCGGTAAATTCTGGGACTCCTTTAACCAGGGATTTCGTTGCTTTATCATTGTAACCTTATTAATGGTACTGTTCACCGGCTTATTCAGTAAAATGCACCCGGAATTTGCAGAAGAAGCTGCTGAATTTTACAAAGAGGAATTAATCAAATCAAAATCAAAGACCCCGGCCGAGATCGACACAATCGTCAACAGCTATAAAAAGGGCTACAGCACCATGCTGGTTTACAGTTCAATTTTCGGATATTTGATAATCGGAGCAGTTGTGACAGCAATTGTATCAGCATTAACCATCAGAAGAAGATAAATATCATGGATCTTTCCATTGTCATACCACTCATAGATGAAGCAGAATCACTGCCTGAATTAACGGCATGGATCGAAAAAGTAATGAAGGAAAATCATTACAGTTACGAGGTCATCTTTGTAGATGATGGCAGCAGTGACAACTCATGGGAGATAATTGAAAAACTGAGAGCCGGCAATTCCA
>JAKQEA010000052.1 GCA_029558715.1 Bacteroidota bacterium
CCCGGATTGGTTTATTGGCCTAAGCGGACTAAACCTTTACAGAAACAGCAGTTGGATAGCTGACACAACTATAAGCCTGTATGTGTATGATGCAGGCACGGAGGATGGGGATGTATTTGGATATAATAACCCGGCTACTTCGCCGCAGGATAATATCCATCTGCTGCAGGCTGGCCAGGCAACAGTACTTGCCAATGGGAACCCGGCTCTTTCTGTCATTGCAACAGCCAGGTTTATCAAACAGTAGAAATAAGTATTTCGGGAAAAAAAATATTCATATAACCTTTACCTGTCGGTTGTTTCACCTTGATATTATGGCTCAAATTGGTTCTTTATTATCTCGCCTTAAGAGAGAATTTGGAAGACCGGGTATCTTCTCTTATTCCAGATAAATGATCACTAAAATTCTGGAGTTAGTAAAAAATCAAAGTTACCTCTTGCATACAAAAGTTGCATTGCAGATGAAGCTATTTAGATCAATGTAAAGCCGTTTAACGATTTTAATGTGTGATTGAAGAAGTGAATGATGAGAGAAAGAAACTGGAAGTGACTATTAAGATAATCGGCCGTTCTACTCCTCTTGAATTAAATTATATGGAGGCCGAGAAAATAAGAGACAGCTTTTGATATCACAATCAGGCTATTTTGCCTGCTGCTTATTAAAGAGCAGGCTTTTCTTATTTAGTATTAATTCTTTCAATTAATTTTAATTTAAATACAGAAGTATGCGTATAAAGGAGATATTCTGGCTGATGGGGTTCAAACCAAAAGTAAAAAAATATGGATACCTGGTTAAGAAAGTTAATCTGGAGAGAGAAGGAGAGATCAGTATTGCTCAATGGCAGCATCCGCGAATGGGAGAGTACATACCAACCCAGGCCGAAATTGATGCTATACGGGAATTTGTAAGACCTGGTGATACATGTGTTGATATCGGGGCACATATGGGTGATACAACCATACCAATGGGATTGGCCGCAGGAAAGGAAGGGGTTGTGTTTGCTCTTGAACCTAATTCATACGTTTACGAAACCCTGGAGGCTAATGCCAGGCTTAACATGGATAAAAGTAACATCATACCATTATCATTTGCTGCTACACCAGAAGATATGGAAATGGAATTTCAATACTCTGATGCGGGATTTTGTAATGGGGGTTTTCATGAGAATATGAGTATATGGAGACATTGGCATATATTCAAACTGAAAGTAAAAGGAAAAAATCTCGTAAACTATCTAGATAGTCATTACCCCGATAGAATGTCAAAGTTGCGTTTTATAAAAATTGATGCGGAGGGTTACGATCTGAGTATATTAAAATCACTAAATCCCATTATTGACAAATATTTGCCTTATCTGCGTGTAGAAATCTTTAAAAAATCAAACCTGGAATACCGTACTGATATGTTTAATTTTTTGAATGAAAAAGGGTATAAGCTGTATTTTTTCGGAGGTTCAGGGAATTATCGGGGTAAAGAATTGACAAACAATGACCTGATGAGTAAAATGCACTATGATATTTTTGCAGTTCCTCCAATGAACAATTAAAGGATTTTTATTTAATTATTTCAGTTTTTGCTTTACATGTGCAGTTCCGATTAGTTTTATGGAAGAGGTTGTCTCAAAAGTTTTTTGCCGGATAAGTCTGGTTAACGCACAGATTGCACAGCTAAGTGTACGATAACTGTGAGATCAGTCAAAAAAATCTGCGTAATCTGTGATCAGATATAGTAAAGGTTAATCGTTGAAACAACTGCTCTGCTCTTTGCAGCTTACCTGATTTTAAATGCTGTAAAATAATAGTTGTTCGCTGCGGCTATCAACTCCATGTCGGTATAATACGATTGAATAAAATCCTGGTAGGCTTTGAATTCATGGGTGGGCACTGCGAATTCATCAAAGAATATAATATCGCCTTTCTTTAAAAAGGGAGCAATTGATGTAAGAACATAAAGGGTGGCAGAATAGATATCCGCATCCATCATAATAACATTCCTGTTTTTATTATCGAATTCTGCCAGGAAGCCAGGAAGTGTTTGTTGAAATAAACCCTGATAGAATTTCCCCCGTGTATCTTCGATTTTGGGTGCTTCGGTGTCAGAGTTAAAAGTGCCCTTTTTATATACACCAAAATCTTCAGGCAGCCCCGTAAAAGTATCAAAACCGGCGAAGCGGCTTTCCGGATGGGTATTTTTCCCCAGGAACCATTTAAATGATTGTCCTGCTGCTACACCAAACTCGAGATAATTAACCGGCGTGGTCAGTAGTGATTCTTTTTCCAGTACCCATTCATACATCGGGTATCTTTTTTCATAATTCCATTTGGATGGAAAATCATTATAACTGATCTTTCTGTTCTTTTGGGCCCAGGAAGATAACCTGGTAAGATATAAAAGGTTGGCATAAATGCTCTTGAACAAACCAAAAAATAAGTGTAATTTCAAATAAATAAATGCAATCTTGATATAGCGGATAAAGAAAAGTTTCATGCGATTGTTTGATAATGTTCCCGAACTGTATTAAGGGTGTAAAAATATAGATATATTCAATTAATAACCACTTTATGAGAATAGCGGGTTTTTTAGTTAATCTGGTTCTTCTTTTTTTTCCTTTATCAGTAATAATTTCATGCCAGAAGGAGACAGATGAAATCATTGAGACGCCGGAAAATGTGCCCCCCGTGGTAAATGCAGGCCCTGTTTTATCTACCACTTTACCGGCCGATTCTGTGACGCTTTCCGGGTCGGCTACAGACTCTGATGGAACTGTTGTTGCCTACCTGTGGAGCCAGGTATCGGGACCAGCCGCTTCTGTAATTGTTAACCCCGGTTCTGCTACTGCAAAAGTTAAAGGGTTGGTTCAAGGGGCTTATATTTTTCAATTAATGGCTACGGACAATAAGGGAGCAACAGGAGTCGATACAACATCTGTACTTGTCAATCCATCTCCAATACAAACCCTTACTTTGCAGCCTGCTAATAACCCGACAGAATTTTTGATGGTGAATCATAACGGGGTTCCAATTAGCGGCTCCGGCTCAGTGGATATACCTATAGAAGCTTGGACAAGTGGCGGTACGCCTTACACAGTAAGAAGTCTGCTTAAATTTGACCTTAGCAGCGTCCCGACCAATGCAAACATTGTCAGCGCACACCTGTATTTGTATTCTTATCCCAGCCCAACACTCAACGGCAATTTTACAGATGCCAATTTTGGAACGGCTAACAGCTTTACTGTACAACGAGTTACAGCCAACTGGAGTCCCGGTTCCACCAACTGGTTCAACCAGCCACCTGTTACCACGGCCAATCAGGTGGTTGTTCCCCATACTTCTCAGTCTGTTCTGGACCTGGATTTGGATGTAAAAAACATGATAAGTCCGATGATCAATTCAGGTAATTATGGTTTCCTGATGAAAATTGAAAATGAAACTTTTTACAACAGCCGGATATTTGTATCAAGTTATAACACCGCCTATCCGGCAAAACGGCCTAAGCTTGTTGTTGTGTATCAATAAGCAAAAGTGAAACCGGGTATAGCAATTATCCCGGGTAAAATAATCCTTAAAATCCTTCTGTAGTTCAGGATAAGCCATTATCTTTGCCGCCCCAATTAGTTCTTTTGAGTTCTGCCAAATGGCAGAAAGAGGAATCCGATAGCTATCGGATTGGGAGACCAAGTAGTCAAAACGAAAGGTCGTTAACACCAAAAAAGATTAAAAATGGCAAAAGAAATCAGTGGCTTTGTAAAGCTACAGTGTAAGGGTGGCCAGGCCAATCCTGCACCTCCGATCGGTCCTGCATTGGGTTCCAAGGGTATCAATATCATGGAATTCTGCAAACAGTTCAATGCAAGAACCCAGGACAAACAAGGGAAAGTTCTCCCTGTATTAATTACTGTTTATACAGACAAGAGTTTTGATTTTATCATCAAAACCCCTCCTGCAGCCGTTCAGCTGATGGAAGCCGCAAAAATTCAAAAGGGTTCCAAGGAGAGTAACCGTGCAAAAGTGGGTAAAGTAAACTGGGACCAGGTAAAGGCAATTGCGGAAGACAAAATGCCTGACCTGAACTGTTTTACCATTGAAAGCGCCATGAAAATGGTAGCCGGCACTGCCCGCAGCATGGGTCTCAATGTGGAAGGTAAAGCTCCGTGGGAAAATTAAGCCCTAAAGGGGACTTGTAAAACTCTTAAACGAATTAATTATGGCATTCATTAGTAAAAAAAGAAAAGTTGCTGATACAAAAGTTGACGCAAACAAAGCATACTCATTAAAAGAAGCATCTGCTTTGGTAAAAAGTATTACCACTTGCAAATTTGATGCTTCCGTAGATCTGCATATCCGTTTGGGTGTGGATCCAAAAAAAGCAGACCAGGCTATCCGGGGTACGGTTACCCTGCCTCATGGCACCGGTAAAACAAAAAAAGTATTAGTTCTATGTACACCGGACAAAGAGGCTGAAGCAAAAGGAGCTGGTGCTGATTATGTAGGTCTTGATGAATTTGTTACAAAGATCGAAGGTGGTTGGGTAGATGTGGATGTGATTATTGCTACGCCGAGTGTAATGCCTAAGATTGGTAAACTCGGGAAAGTATTAGGTCCCCGTAATCTTATGCCAAATCCTAAGACAGGTACTGTAACCAACGATGTAGCCAATGCTATCAATGATGTGAAAGGTGGTAAGATCGCTTTCAAAGTTGATAAAGTAGGTATCATTCATGCTTCAATAGGCCGGGTAAGTTTTGCACCGGAAAAGATTGCTGAGAACAGCCAGGAACTGATCAATGCGATCCTAAAAGCTAAACCTTCTTCTGCCAAGGGTACCTATGTAAAAGGAATCAGCATGGCCAGTTCGATGAGTCCTGGTATTGCTATAGACGCAAAAGCATTCGTTCACTAATCTATAAAGTGATTAAAAACTAATTATCATGACAAAAGATCAAAAAAACGAAGTGATTGAGTTGCTGAAAGGCAAATTCTCTCAATACAATAACTTCTATGTTGCCGATACAGAATCACTTTCTGTAGAGCAGGTGGGCAAATTGCGCCGTGCATGTTTTAACAAGCAGGTGGAAATGAAAGTGGCAAAGAATACACTTATCAAAAAAGCATTGGAATCATTAGATAGTGAAAAATATGCAGGTATGTATGATTCACTGCATAAAGTAACAGCGCTGATGTTTTCCGAAAACCCTAAAGAACCGGCATTGATCATCAGTTCTTTCCGCAAGGAAAGTAATGGTGAAAAGCCAGTCCTGAAAGCAGCATTCATCAATGGTGATGTGTATACAGGTGATAATAACCTTAAAGCTCTTACTCAGATTAAAACCAAGAATGAGCTTATCGGAGAGGTTATCGGCTTGTTGCAATCTCCGGCTAAGAGAGTGCTGGCCGCTTTATTGCACCATCATGAGCAAAAAGCAGGTGCTGAAGCAACAGCAGAATAATTACTTTTTCTATTGCGAAAGCGATAAAAATAACACCCAGGCCTGAGGGTAAACAAAGGCAAATTTTTTTAAAACCGCCGTCGGAGCTAAATAAACCAAGCGGTGAAGACGGTAAAAATTTAATCAAAATGGCAGACGTAAAAGCATTAGCAGAAGGCCTTGTAGCCTTAACAGTAAAGGAAGTACAGGAATTAGCTGATTTCCTGAAATCAGAGTATGGTATTGAGCCTGCAGCAGCTGCAGTTGTTATGGCTGGTGGTGGCGAAGGTGGTGGCGCAGCCGCTGCTGAAGAAAAAACTGCATTCAATGTTGTATTGAAAAGCGGTGGTGCTTCAAAACTGAACGTAGTTAAGATCGTTAAAGATCTGACTGGTTTAGGATTGAAAGAAGCGAAGGACTTAGTAGATGGCGCTCCTAAGAACATCAAAGAAGGTGTTTCTAAGGCAGAAGCTGAAGACATCGCAGCTAAGCTGAAAGAAGCTGGTGCTGAAGTAGAGATTGCGTAATTTCTTTACTGAATAATTTTGAAAGCCCTTCCTCATGTGAAGGGCTTTTTTGTGTTTAGTGTATTGTGAGGTAAGGAATTATTTTATTGTAAACCTCGTCTGTCACTATCATTACTTTTTTTATGTCGTCTATTTTTAAAAATGGACCATGCTCTTTTCTGTAAGCTACGATTGGATTGGCAATAGCCAATCTGATATACGGATGCGCCTTTAATTCATCAACGGTTGCAGTATTAATATTTATTTTCCTGATAGAGGAAGTTCCCAATTTCAGAAACTGTTTTACTTTTTGGAAGGTAGAGTCGGGCAAACCAAATGTTTCTGCTACTTGCGATACTGAATAAAATCCCCCCAGCTTGTCTCTGAAATTGATGATCCGGGTTGCCAATTTACTTCCAATGCCCGGTAATGCAATTAGCGCTGTGGTGTCTGCGGAATTAATGTCAATTACGGAGTAACGGGCACTATAGGTTTTTGTGGATGGGTTTTCGAGGGATGCTTTTTCTGTAAATTCTTTGTTGGTATTTACTTCACCTGGGGCTTCAATTTTTATATAAGGTGCTATTCTTTTAAACTCATCAGGGAACAGGCCATAAATTTTTTGCAGGTCTTCCGGCTTTTTAAACTGTCCGCCTTTACTCAGATAGTTTTGAATCGTATTGACGGTCTTTTCCCTGAGGCCTAATCTCAACCAGCCTTCCCGTGAAAGAGTGTTTGGGTCAAAATAAAAGAGTTCTCCTTTTGAGTTTCCGGGGTAACTGCCGGTTCTGCGATCGTATTGATAGGTTGAACTATTGTCATCCTGGTATTGCCGGTATTCATCTGAACTTTCGGCTTCTTTTTGTTCTAACCTTTTCAAGGCAGTTATCCATGCCGTATCAGGGGTAGAATTGTTGGGTAATGAAGCATTTTTCGGGAAAGCCTCAGGAAGGAAAAATACGGCTAAAACAATGCTCAGAATAACAATTATTGCAATCCTGTCTTTTCGGCTGAAATTGAGATAATCAGCAGCAAATTCCTTCCATTTCATGACCTTATTTTCAATCAAATTACCGCAGCTTCTGATCAGAAAAAATGGCCACTTAGTGGTATTTCTGGCCGGGTTATTGTGAGCAAACTTTTCTTGGCTGAGAATTTTAAATCCCTACCTTTGCAATCCTTTATTTTGGCCAAATATATTTTGACATCCCAAATCATGTGTAAGTAGTTGAATTTCATTGACTTTCGTTTTTTCTAAAATGAGAGCCTATATGTGATTTGTGTGTCCTCAACGTTGTAAAAACCGGTTTTACGCATATGTCTTCAACAAAAATGAACTCAAGAGTGGATTTCGGTAAAATCAAGCACCTGGCTGAAACACCCGATCTACTTGAAGTACAGATTCAATCGTTCAAAGAGTTTTTCCAGTTAGAAACTACTCCGGACAAGCGGAATATCGAAGGTTTGTTCCGTGTGTTTAAAGACAATTTTCCGATTACTGATACCCGGAACATTTTCGTACTGGAGTTTTTGGATTATTTCATCGATCCGCCCCGTTACACCATTGAAGAGTGTATGGAAAGAGGATTGACTTATGCTGTTCCCCTGAAGGCCAAACTTCGTTTGAGCTGTAATGATGAGGAACACGTCGATTTCCAAACAATTGTTCAGGACGTATTCCTGGGTAACATTCCCTATATGACCCCCCGTGGTACTTTTGTTATCAACGGAGCGGAGAGGGTAGTAGTTTCCCAATTGCATCGTTCACCAGGTGTATTCTTCGGTCAGTCCGTTCACCCGAACGGAACCAAGATCTACTCTGCGAGGGTTATTCCTTTTAAAGGAGCCTGGATGGAGTTTGCGACTGACATTAACAATGTGATGTACGCATATATCGACCGTAAGAAAAAATTCCCGGTAACAACATTGTTACGTTCTATCGGCTACGAAACAGATAAGGACATCCTTGAGCTGTTTGGTATGGCTGATGAAGTAAAGACAGATAAAAAGACTTTAAGCAAATATGTTGGCAAGCGTCTTGCGGCAAGGGTATTGAGAACATGGGTGGAAGATTTTGTGGATGAAGATACTGGCGAAGTAGTTTCTATTGAAAGAAACGAAATAGTGATGGAGAGGGATACTGTGCTTGATGAAGAAGCAATTGAGACCATTTCAGAAATGGAAGTGGCCAGTGTGTTTATTCAACGTGAAGATGTGGGTGGGGATTATGCAATCATCTACAATACTTTAAACAAGGATACATCAAATAGTGAACTGGAAGCGGTTCAGTTTATCTATCGTCAATTACGTGGTGCAGATGCTCCGGATAATGAAACGGCCCGTGGTATCATTGACAAATTATTCTTCAGTGATAAGCGTTATGATTTGGGAGAAGTTGGTCGTTACAAGATCAACCGTAAGCTGAACGTAGACTTGCCGCTGGAAAAGAAAACACTCACAAAAGAAGATATTATTTTAATCATCAAATATCTTGTTCGCTTAACTAATGGTAAAGCAGAGATTGATGATATCGATCACCTGAGTAACCGTCGTGTACGTACAGTCGGAGAACAATTATATGCTCAATTCGGTGTAGGTCTTGCCCGTATGGCAAGAACAATCCGTGAGAGAATGAACGTTAGAGATAACGAGGTGTTTACCCCGGTTGACTTGATTAACGCAAGAACATTATCAAGTGTTATCAATTCATTCTTCGGGACATCTCAATTGTCTCAATTCCTTGACCAAACAAATCCTCTTTCTGAAATTACTCACAAACGTCGTATTTCAGCACTCGGGCCAGGTGGTTTGAGTCGTGAAAGAGCTGGTTTTGAGGTTCGTGACGTACACTATTCTCACTATGGACGTTTGTGTACGATTGAAACTCCGGAAGGTCCAAACATTGGTTTGATCTCCACACTTTGTGTGCATGCCAAGATCAATGATATGGGCTTTATTGAAACGCCTTATCGTAAAGTACATGAAGGAAAAGTGAACATGAAGGAATTAAGTTTCCTGAGTGCCGAGGAAGAAGATCTGGCAAAAATTGCACAGGCAAATACACCTCTTGATGAGAAAGGTAATTTCAAAGATGAGAAAATCGTAAGCCGTGAGACAGGAGATTTCCCGATTCTTGATAAGAATGATGTGGAATTCATGGACGTTGCGCCCAACCAGATTGTTGGATTGAGTGCTTCCTTGATTCCATTCCTTGAGCATGACGATGCTAACCGTGCCCTGATGGGTTCAAACATGCAACGCCAGGCTGTTCCCTTATTGCGACCTGATGTGCCTATCGTAGGTACAGGATTAGAAGGTAAAGCAGCCAGAGATGCCAGGATTCAGATACATGCTGACGGAAACGGGGTGGTTGAGTTTGTGGATGCCAATGAGATTCATGTTCGTTATGACAGGGATGAAGCAGAAAAATTAGTAAGCTTTGAGGATGATCTGAGAGTATACAGACTGACCAAATTCATCAAAACAAACCAGGAAACCTGTATTAACCTGAGGCCTGCTGTGAAGAAAGGTCAGAAAGTAAAGAGGGGGGATTTCCTGACCGAGGGATATGCCACACAAAATGGAGAATTAGCTCTTGGTAAAAACCTGAAAGTAGCTTTCATGCCATGGAAAGGTTACAATTTTGAGGATGCTATTGTAATCAGTGAAAGAGTAGTAAAAGAAGATCTCTTTACTTCTGTTCACATTTCTGAGTATGAATTGGAAGTCCGTGATACCAAACTGGGCGAAGAAGAATTGACTCCGGATATTCCTAACGTTTCTGAAGAAGCAACGAAGGACCTGGATGAAAACGGTATTATCAGGATTGGCGCACAAGTAAAAGAAGGTGATATATTAATTGGCAAGATCACTCCGAAAGGTGAATCTGACCCGACTCCGGAGGAAAAACTGCTTCGTGCCATCTTTGGTGATAAAGCAGGTGATGCTAAAGATGCTTCATTAAAAGCTCCAAACGGAGTGGAAGGGGTAGTGATCGGTAAAAAATTATTCCAGAGAGCCAAGAAAGATAAGAATGCAAAAGTGAGAGAGAAGGCGGCCATCGAGAAGCTGGAGAGAATGCATGAGAAGAATGAAACAGACCTCATGGAAGTGTTGCTGGAGAAGCTCACTACTTTGCTGAAGGATCATGTTTCTGCCGGTGTTAGCAACAACTTTGGTGAAGTACAGATAGGAAAAGGATCTAAGTTCACTGAAAAGAATCTTCGCGGACTGGATTATGCAAATATTAATCCGCTGGGTTGGACCGGAGACAGGAAAGTTGATGACCAGATCAATACTCTCTTACATAACTATAACATTAAGTTCAACGAAGAGTTAGGTCGTTATAAAAGAGAGAAATTCAATATCTCAATAGGGGATGAATTACCTGCAGGTGTATTGAAACTGGCAAAAGTTTATCTCGCTGTAAAGCGTAAGCTGAAAGTGGGAGATAAGATGGCTGGTCGTCATGGTAACAAAGGTATCGTAGCCAAGATCGTTCGCCAGGAAGACATGCCATTCCTGGAAGACGGAACTCCTGTTGATGTGGTATTAAATCCTTTGGGTGTACCAAGCCGTATGAACCTGGGGCAGATTTATGAAACCATTCTTGGTTGGACTGGCGAAAAATTAGGATTGAAATTTTCTACTCCAATATTTGACGGAGCTTCAGTTGATGAGATTGCTGAATACTGTAAGCAAGCTGATATACCAATGTATGGACACACTTACCTGTATGATGGTGAAACCGGGGAACGTTTCCATCAGAAAGCTACAGTAGGTATCATTTATGTAATCAAATTACACCACATGGTGGATGACAAGATGCATGCCCGTTCAATCGGACCATACAGCTTAATTACTCAGCAACCGCTGGGTGGTAAGGCACAGTTCGGTGGTCAGCGTTTTGGAGAAATGGAGGTGTGGGCATTGGAAGCTTACGGTGCATCAAATATTCTCCAGGAATTATTGACGATTAAGTCGGATGATATTATTGGCCGTGCCAAAACTTATGAGTCTATTGTGAAAGGGGAGAATGTGCCAAGAGCCGGCGTGCCCGAATCATTCAATGTATTGGTACATGAATTAAGAGGGTTAGGTCTTGACCTGAAGTTCGAATAAACTGATTCGTCAGTAAGCATAGTGCAAACTGAACGATGAAGAGTGAGATCCCGCCATGGGCGGTGACTGGTAACAAAAATTTAAACGACAAACGACAAACGTAATATGGCTATCAGAAAAGAAAATCGTCCCAAAGCGGCTTTTTCACAGATTACAATTGGTTTGGCTTCTCCGGATACAATTCTGGAAAGAAGCTACGGTGAAATCTTAAAGCCCGAAACGATCAACTATCGTACTTACAAACCTGAAAGAGATGGTTTGTTCTGCGAAAGAATTTTTGGCCCGGTAAAAGACTATGAATGTGCTTGCGGAAAGTATAAACGTATCCGTTATAAAGGCATTGTGTGTGACCGTTGTGGTGTGGAAGTAACTGAGAAAAAAGTTCGTCGTGAAAGAATGGGACACATCAAACTGGTGGTGCCTGTTGTACATATCTGGTATTTTAAATCATTACCGAATAAGATCGGTTACTTATTAGGCGTAAGTTCTAAGAAATTAGAAACTATCGTTTATTATGAAAGATTCGTTGTTATCCAAACAGGTATCCGTGCTGACAAAGGACAGAATGTTGGTGATCTGCTGACAGAGGAAGAATACCTGGACATCCTGGAAACTTTACCAAAAGACAACCAGTACCTCCCGGATGATGATCCAAATAAGTTTATCGCTAAAATGGGTGCTGAGGCTGTACATGATATGTTGCAGCGCATCGACCTGGATCAATTATCATTTGACCTGAGAAATGCTGCGGCAACTGAAACATCTCAGCAACGTAAGGCTGATGCCCTAAAGCGTTTGAGTGTGGTGGAAGCTTTTCGTGATGCCAATACAAGAATAACAAACCGTCCTGAATGGATGGTAATGCAATATATTCCTGTTATTCCACCGGAATTGCGTCCGTTAGTTCCTCTGGATGGTGGTCGTTTTGCTTCTTCTGATCTGAATGATCTTTATCGTCGTGTTATTATCCGTAATAACCGTCTGAAAAGATTATTAGAGATCAAAGCTCCTGAAGTAATCCTTCGTAACGAGAAAAGAATGCTGCAGGAAGCCGTGGATTCATTGTTTGATAACAGCCGTAAATCAAATGCTGTAAAAGCAGAAGGTGGCCGTGCATTGAAATCACTCAGTGATGTATTGAAAGGTAAGCAAGGTCGTTTCCGTCAGAACTTGTTAGGTAAAAGGGTTGACTACTCTGGCCGTTCTGTTATCGTGGTAGGCCCTGAACTGAAACTGCATGAATGTGGATTGCCAAAAGATATGGCAGCCGAGTTATTCAAGCCATTTATCATTCGTAAGTTGATTGAAAGAGGTATTGTAAAAACAGTGAAGTCTGCAAGGAAACTGGTAGACAAGAAGGAAGCTGTAGTTTGGGATATCCTGGAAAATATTTTGAAAGGTCACCCGGTAATGTTGAACCGTGCCCCAACACTTCACCGTCTGTCAATCCAGGCATTCCAGCCCAAGTTGATCGAGGGTAAAGCGATCCAGTTGCACCCGTTGGTAACAACTGCATTCAACGCCGACTTCGATGGTGACCAGATGGCGGTGCATGTGCCTTTGAGCCATGCTGCTATTTTAGAAGCACAACTGCTGATGCTGGCTTCACACAACATTCTGAACCCGCAGAATGGTACACCAATCACCCTTCCTTCACAGGACATGGTACTTGGTCTGTATTACATCACCAAGGGTAAGAAAACGACTGCGACAGAAACTGTTCGTGGTGAAGGAAAAGTTTTCTATTCCAGTGAAGAGGTTATCATTGCATACAATGAAGGGGTGGTAGATCTGCATGCATGGATAAAGGTGAAAGCAAACATCCGTAATGCGGATGGATTGCTGGAGCATAAATTGATAGAAACAACTGTTGGCCGTGTACTGTTTAACCAGCATGTGCCTGCTGAAGTAGGTTTCGTAAATGTATTATTGACAAAAAAGAATCTTCGTGAAATCATTGGTGACATCATTAAGATCACTAATGTTCCAAAAACTGCGAAGTTCCTTGATGATATTAAAACACTTGGTTTCCGTACAGCCTTCCAGGGTGGTTTGTCATTTAGTATTAATGACCTTATCATTCCGGATGTAAAAGAAGAATTGCTGGATAATGCAAAAGGCGAAGTTGATGAAGTGTGGGACAGTTACAATATGGGTCTTATCACTAACAACGAACGCTATAACCAGATAGTAGATATCTGGAGCCGTGTGGATACCCGCATCACAGAAACATTGATCAGGGAATTGAGTAATGATAAACAAGGATTTAATTCTGTTTATATGATGCTTGATTCCGGTGCAAGGGGTTCTAAACAACAGATCAAACAGCTGGCAGGTATCAGGGGATTGATGGCGAAGCCAAGAAAATCTGGTTCTACCGGTTCAGAGATCATTGAGAACCCGATTCTTTCCAACTTTAAAGGCGGATTGAATGTGTTGGATTACTTTATCTCTACCCACGGTGCAAGAAAAGGTCTTGCGGATACGGCCCTTAAAACGGCTGACGCAGGTTACCTTACCCGTCGTCTGGTGGATGTTGCCCAGGATGTGGTCATCACCGAAGAGGATTGCGGAACACTGCGTGGTATTGCAACAACTGCCTTAAAGGATAATGAAGATGTTATTGAACCATTGAGTGACAGGATAGCTGGCCGTACATCATTGCACGACGTGTATGATCCGGTGAATGATCAACTGATCGTCTCTGGTGGTGAGGAAATCACTATTGATATTGCGAAGAAGATCGAAGATGCAGGTATTGAAACTGTAGAGATACGGTCAGTACTTACTTGCGAGAGTAAGAGAGGAGTTTGCGTGAAGTGTTACGGTAAGAACCTTGCGAGTGGTAATATCGCTCAGAAGGGTGATGCTGTTGGTATTATTGCAGCCCAGTCCATAGGTGAACCTGGTACCCAGCTTACACTCCGTACTTTCCACGTAGGTGGTGTGGCTGGTTCTGCATCTGTTGAATCAACTTTAGCTGCCAAGTTTGACGGTACTATTCAGTTTGATGGTCTTCGTACTGTTATTATTGAAAACAATGAAGGCACTAAAACACCTGTTGTTATCGGTCGTACCGGTGAGGTTCGTATCATTGATACCAAGAATGATCGTTTACTGATCACAAATAACATCCCTTATGGCGCTACAGTGAATGTAAAAGACGGTCAGAAAGTAAATAAAGGGGATGTAATCTGCACATGGGATCCGTTTAATAACGTAATCATGGCAGAGATCAATGGTACAGTGAAGTTTGAGAATGTAATTGATGGTGTTACTTACCGTGAAGAAGCGGATGAACAAACAGGTCACCGTGAAAAAGTAGTTATTGAAACAAGAGACAAAACCAAGATACCATCTATAGTTGTAGAGGGGAAAGACAAGAAATCATATAACCTGCCAACAGGAAGTCATATCATCATGGAGGAAGGTGATGAAGTTAAAGCCGGACAGGTAATTGTGAAGATCCCCCGTATTCTTGGTAAGCTGAGAGACATTACCGGTGGTCTTCCCCGTGTAACTGAATTGTTCGAAGCAAGAAACCCAAGTAATCCTGCTGTAGTTTCTGAAATTGATGGTGTGGTAATGATGGGAGCTATTAAAAGAGGTAACCGGGAGATCATCATCGAAGCAAAAGATGGGGTGCAAAAGAAATACCTGGTACCACTGACAAGACAGATTCTGGCACAGGATGGGGATTTTGTAAAAGCTGGTGCATCTTTAAGTGATGGTCAGATAGCGCCGTTCGATATTCTTTCCATCAAAGGGCCGTTTGCTGTTCAGGAATATGTGGTGAATGAAATACAGGAAGTTTATCGTTTACAGGGTGTGAAGATTAATGATAAGCATATTGAGGTGATTGTTCGCCAGATGATGCGTAAGGTTAACATTGTTGATCCGGGTGATACAAGGTTCCTGGAAGATGACCTGACCGACAAATTTGAATTTGTAGAGGAGAATGATTACATCTTTGATAAAAAAGTAGTAACCGAGATAGGTGATAGTACTAAGCTCCGTGCAGGCCAGATCGTAAGTCTGCGTGAAGTGAGGGAAGAAAATTCCATCCTTCGTCGTAGTGATAAGAAACTGGTTGAGTACCGGGATGCAAAACCTGCTACATCTTCTCCAACACTGTTGGGTATAACCAAGGCTTCTCTGGGTGTACCAAGCTGGATATCTGCCGCTTCATTCCAGGAAACTACCAAAGTGCTTTCTTCTGCGGCCATTAACGGTAAGACAGATGATATGCTCGGATTGAAGGAGAATGTGATCACAGGTCATCCAATACCTGCCGGTACAGGTCTCAGAGAGTTTGAAAGTATGATTGTGGGAAGTAAAGAGGAGTATGAGCTTTTGCAAACTACCCGTGAGGCAATGGCTTTTGATGAGGAAGAATAATAATATCACAAGCTTAAATCTGTGACATTAAATGAATATAGGGAGTAAGATTTTCTTACTCCTTTTTTATTCGGATTGAGGCCTGTTAAGGCTTTCATAAAGTAACTGATTCCTTATATTTGCCCGCCAATTCATAGTTATTTTGTAAAAAAGAATTTGATGAAAAATGGTTTACTTATCTGGAATGTGCTGTTGACCCTTGTAGCAGGGTATCTGCTGTTTACACATTTCACAGGGAAGAAAAGTGATAAGAATGGAAAGCCTAAGGAAAGAAGTAATGAAGCTATGACCAATAATGGTAGTTTTAAGATTGCTTATTTTGAGATGGATTCTTTAGCTGCCAACTTTGATATGGTGAAGGATCTGAAAGCTGAAATGTTAAAAAGAGAGGATGCGATAAATAGTGAGATGGAGAGGCTTTCCAGGAATTTTCAGCAGAAGTATAAATATTTTCAGGAGCAGGCTAATTCCGGAAACATGACGGACGAGCAATCCGAAAATGCCGGCCGGGAGATAAAAAACCTGGATGACCAGATGAAAAACCGGAAACAAACTTTAGATTCAGAGTACAGTGATTTTGTAATGAGAAGGCAGAATGAGATAAAAACTAAAATCGAGAATTTTCTCAAGGAATATAATAAGACTAAGGACTTCTCTTATATAGTGGCCTACGAGCAGGGATTGTTTTACTATAAGGACACAGCCTTCAATATTACTTCGGATGTGGTGAAGGGGCTGAATGAAATGTATAAAAATAAAAAGAACTAGGTAGCAATATATTCTGAGAGCCCTGTAGCAACAGGGCTTTTTTTATTTGCAGTCCTTTCTGTGCAAGCAAAATATTGCCTTATTTTGGGGTATGGAAGATTATAAAAAGCTTTTCGACTCATTTTCTGCTATTAAAATCGGGGTAATTGGCGATGTAATGCTCGATACTTATATGTGGGGTAAGGTGGAGCGTATTTCTCCGGAGGCACCTGTGCCGGTCGTTACAGTTCAGAACAAAGAATATAGGATTGGGGGGGCAGGAAATGTAGCACTTAATTGCCGGTCATTAAATGCCAGTGTGACTTTGTTATCGGTTACCGGTGAAGATGATGATGCTATTGTTTTAAAACAGCTTCTTCAGGCTAACAAAATAGACACTTCTTATATAATTTCCAGTAATGCAAGGATTACAACAAATAAGACCCGGATCATAAGCCGAAACCAGCAAATGATGCGATTAGATGCTGAAGTAACCCGTGATCTGGATGTTGCAGAAGAAATGGCCTTATTAGAAAAAACAGCAGCATATATCAGGGCAGAGCAACCTGATGCTATCATTTTTGAAGATTATAATAAGGGAGTACTGACTGAAAATGTAATCAGTAAGATTATTCAATTGTGTAAGCAAAATGGAATTGTTACTGCAGTTGACCCGAAAAGAAAGAATTTTTTCTCTTTTAAAGGAGTTGATATTTTTAAGCCAAACCTCAAAGAAGTAAAAGAAGGATTAAATCTTATAGCCGACGAAGTAAATGAAACGGCACTCCAAAATATACACCGTGAACTTTCAAAAAAGTTATCGCACAAAATTTCCTTTATCACTCTTTCAGAAAAGGGAGTGTTCTGCCAGGAAGAGAGTAACGGGTTTATTATACCTTCTCATATCCGGAGTATTGCCGATGTATCGGGGGCGGGTGATACCGTAATTGCCGTTGCCACATTGGTTTATACAATAACCAAAAATGTAAAATTGATGGCCGGTATAGCTAATATTGCCGGTGGACTGGTTTGTGAGGAAGTAGGCACTGTGCCTATTAACAAGGAAAAATTACTTAGAGAGTGTGAGCTACTTCTTGGATGATTTCTTTTTAATATCAGAAACGGCTTTATTCATCAACTTGTCATAATCAATAGATAGTTCAAAGAAAGTCTTTGCCAGCGCAAAGATCAATATAAAAGCTTTGTCTATACCAAGGCTGAGGAACATGCTGCCAAGAATAACGGTGAACTGCTGAATAAAAATACGTCCATAGGGCTGGAACATGATCACCATCATTGGCATCGTCTTGTAGTCGTTATTAATGATAAACGGAATAAAGCTTTTGGCAATGTAGCTGACGATAAAAGCACAGAGCATATAACCTATTTCTTTATTGATATAAGTATACCACTTGAAAAAGAAATGCATGGCACCGCTATTTGCCGGAGTAATGTCGGCCGATTGTGAAAAAATAGTGGTTTGAACGGCCGCAAAAATTCCAAAATGAAGCACAAAGAAGAGAATAAAAAACAGGCCACTTTGCCTTGAACTGCCACCATTAGCATACCAGTCATCCTTTCCACGGGCAAAAGTGGCGATTAACAATTTTACGACAGTAAGGATTCCGACGATCAGCGTTTCCATCGCATACACAATAAATGCTTCTGTGGCATTCCACCCCAGGAACCATACGCCAAAAACAGGAAAAAGATTTGCTGCGATCAATAGTATATCGGGACCTGATAGCTTTTTTCTGAACATCTGTCTTTAGATTTCGGGTACAAAATACCTAATTTCGTTTGTTATTAGATACCCTTTTACCCGTATGTCTGATTTTACCATTGCAATACACGGCGGTGCAGGTACTATTCTGCGATCTGATATGACAACTGATCTTGAGAGGGCATATACAGATGCATTAGAGCAGGCATTAATGACCGGGTATTCTTTGCTGGAGAAAGGTATTTCATCGGTGGATGCCGTAAAAGCGGCAGTAATGTCGCTGGAAGATTGCATCCTGTTTAATGCAGGAAGAGGTTCAGTATTTGCAAAGGATGGCAGCCAGGAGATGGATGCTTCTATTATGGACGGTGAAACACTGATGGCAGGTGCTGTATCTGCAGTGAGAAATATAAAGAACCCGGTAGAACTGGCATATACGGTAATGACAGAAGGCGAGCATGTAATGCTGAACGGGCAGGGAGCTTATGACTTTGCATTGTCACAGGGAATAAAAACAGAGAAAGATGATTATTTTTTCTCACAGTTCAGGTATGATCAGTGGAAGCAACTGCAGGGAACTGATAAAGCTGTGTTGGATCATAATGTTGCTATAAGGGATAAGAAATTTGGTACAGTAGGAGCAGTAGCATTGGACAAGAAGGGAAATATTGCTGCGGCAACCAGTACTGGTGGAATGACGAACAAAAAATGGGGTCGGGTTGGAGACAGTCCTATTATTGGTGCAGGCACTTATGCTAATAATAAAACCTGTGCTATCAGTTGTACCGGGCATGGAGAGCCTTTTATCCGGGCAGTAACAGCCTATGATGTGAGTTGCCTGATGGAATATAAAGGGCTTTCATTACAGGAGGCCATGCATATAGTTGTACATGATAAACTATTGAGGATAGATGGGGAGGGAGGAATGATTGGTGCGGATGCAAAAGGAAATACTGCTATGGTTTTTAACAGTGAAGGAATGTACAGGGGGATGAAATGCAGTGACGGAAGACATGAAGTCTCGATCTATAAATAATTCTTAGTTCATTACAGTTACATTTGTGCCTATGAAAAAGTATGCAATTATTGTAGCCGGAGGCGCTGGAGTAAGAATGGGAGGAAATACTCCAAAGCAATTCATGCTGCTGAAAGATAAACCGGTACTTTATTATACACTGAAAGTTTTTCTGGAAGCTTATACTGACTTACAAATTATCCTTGTATTACCGGTTGAATATACTGATATGGGCCAGGAAATAATCGATGCTTATTTTGATAAGGACAGGATAAAAATTACAGCTGGAGGTGATACAAGATTTCAATCGGTAAAAAACGGGCTGGGATTAGTGGAAGGGGAATCAATTGTTTTTGTGCATGACGGAGTAAGATGCCTGCTCACAAAGGACCTGATCTATCGTTGTTATCAGCAGGCTGTAGAAACAGGAACTGCTATCCCAGCTGTAGTTTCAAAAGACAGTATTCGTTTAATATCTGAGGAGGGTAACACCGCTTTTGACAGGAATAAGGTTATGCTGATTCAGACTCCACAAACTTTTCACAGTAAAATAATCGTGCCGGCATTTCAGATTGATTATAAAGATAAATTCACCGACGAGGCAACCGTAGCCGAATCTTATGGTATGAAAGTTTCCCTGGTAGAAGGAGAGGAGAACAATATAAAAATTACACGACCTGTTGATCTGCTTATTGCAGAAAGAATAATTGAGGGAAGAGTTTAGGGTAAGAACGGCATTTATCTCTTCATCCATCTCAGGTAAAATGGCAACCGGTTTATTTTTAATGCCGGATATACTTCATGAATAGCCCCGAAACTACTATAAAAAAAGGCCAGATTACGGATGTCGGATCCTTCAAAATCAAGTAACATATTTTTCCCTGCATGGTCTTTAATAAAGGCATCAATCAAAGCATGTGAGGCGCCGATTGTTTTTCCGTTGGGATGATTGCCAACCAGTATGTAATATGCCCTGTTATGTGAGAAGAAGAATACACAGGATGCCAGCAATTCTTTATTCAGTAAAATGCCATAGGTAACAGCCATTTGTTTATCATGCAGGTAGTGATACAACTTACGAAACCTGTTTACATTAGTGGCTGCTCCTTTATCATAACCCTGCATTTGCTGTACTGCCAGTTCAATTACTTTCTCCACTTCAAAATCTTTCTGAACTGCACATCCGGCCTGCGCTGCTTTCCGGATATTTCTTTTGACATTATCCCGGTAGTTTTGATAAATATCTTCGTAAGATTTATTTAATCTGAGCACATAATTACTTCTATGAATGGAGAATCCCGTGGGGGCTCCGGAAATATTCCCACTGTTCAGTGATATATCAATGTATCTGAATGAAAAAGGAATTGATTGAATAAAATTCCCCACCTTTTCTTCAGTTATTTTACTACCAAATACTCCCAGTTGTGCAGTTAAAAAGGGCTGATACAGGTAATTAATGCCGTATTTTCTGTTCCAGGTAAGCGGCATCACAGCTTCATAATCATTTAAAACGAGGCCATCCCATTGTGTTGCCATAAAGTCCAGGTAAAAGGAATATGCATAGATCAGTCCGTTGTCAGCTTTATCTATGCAGGCATCCCATTTCTGTTTGTCGATCTGTCGTTGAGTAAGGTATTGTATATGGAGTTTATCACCCATTAAAAATCAAGGTTGCGGTCAATTTTTCTGAAACTGAAATTAGAAATATCGATGGAGAAAGAAATTTTCTTCCAGAACCTTCCTTTCTTTTCAATTGTGGATTGGATATAATCTCTGTAAACACTGCTATATATGAGTGGTATGTAAATATTTACTGTCTCTTTAAGTAAAGGGATGTGCAAGCCTGCATCAAATAAAAAGCGATCGGCTTCCGCATTTTGTTTCCATGCTTCTGCATAGGTGCCGATGTCGAAGAATAGTTTCAGGGGTATTTTCACCGGTAACAGGGTTAATGGATTTACAGATGAAGGAATAGTAGTACTGAAATTTGCTGCCACCAACCAGTCATCGGTTCTGCCCACTTTTTCTGCCAGCAGGTCTGTTCGTACTTTGAAAGCTCCATCCCGTTCCATTATTTGCTGGCTGGATATGCCTTCAAATTCATTTCGGCCTATAAAATAATCACTGTAAGTGTAATCTTCATATCCATTTGCTCCGGTCATATTCAGGTGATAGCGGTCTGTAGCAAATTGTTTAGAGATTGTTTTAGAACCGCTGTAAAAGAATTTTCCTGCAAACAACCGGACATTTAATCCGCCTTCTTTGGCATAGTTAAAGAAATACCTGCCGGTAAAAGCAGTACGGATAAAATCCTTTCCCTGTTCCACTTTCAGTTCACCCCGGTAAGGATACAAAGCCCTGTTGTTTTCAATGACAAATTGTAATTGATTTAATGTTCTGCCCTCATGTATGGTTCTGTATTTGGTTGATATCGTTGTATCAATCCCCGTGATAACAGTGTCACGATAAAACCGTAGCGCCTCTTCGTTGAACAGAAATGATTTGAACTGGATGAAACGGTTAAACTGACTCCTTGCCTTTTTTTCTTTTAGTGTCAACCTGATCCCCGGTACTATCTTACTAAAACTCAGGAAGGTCTTATTGTTGTCGTTATCTTCAAATCGATCAATAGTAAAAGCAGAACCGCTAACACCAACATCAATTTTTCTGAAAGTTCTTTTTGGGTATCCGCTATAATTAATAAATCCAATACCTGTAAAATTTTTCGATCCAAAACCATACATAGGTAGTAATAAAAATTGTATACGATTTGGAGGAAACCGGAGATTTGTGATCGTTAATCCTGCCATTAATTTGTCATAGCTATTAATTCCGACAGCAGGTAAAAGGGTAACGACGGTTTTTTTGTCAGAATTTACTCCCTTTATTCCTCCCAGCGGTCCCTGAATCACTATCCCTTTCTTTTCCCTTCCGGGTAAATTACCTTTTTGCTGCAAAAGAGCAAAAGCGGAATCAAGCTTTTGTCCGCTCACATCTTCCAACACTTTTTTCAGGTCTTCCGGCTGCGGATGTTTGAATTGCCATTGCCTGTAATACTCCTGCATGGCTTTATTAAAGATATCAGTACCTAATTTCTTCTCCAGGTATGTCATCCATTGCGATGCTTTATAATATGCGATCAAACCATAATTAGTTGCAGTAAAATCTTCAGAAACCGTAGCTATCGGCTGATCCTTCTTTTCTACTATAAAAGTTTCCAAAAAACTTTGTTCGGTCCGTTGTGTAAAACGTTGATCTTGTTTATTTCGATATTTACTTTCATAATAGGAGTTCACTCCTTCATCCATCCAGGGATATTTTCTTTCATTATTGCCAACTATTCCATAAAACCAATTGTGCCCTACTTCATGTGCAATAATATAATCAAGTGAAGGACTGTCTTCAACAGGTGATAATACAGTGATAGTGGGATATTCCATGCCACCGCCAAAACTTGCAGGCCCTTGCACCACACTTACCACATTATATGGATATTCCCCGACAAGGGATGAATAATGATGAATTGCTTCTTTTGCATTGACAACGCTGTTCTTCCAGATTTCTTTTTGTACCGGGGTATAAAAACTGAAAATATCAATTGTTTTGCCGGAGCTCAGTTTACAACTATCATAATTAACGATAAATCGTTTATCAGCAAACCAGGCAAAATCATGAACATTATTTTGCCTGTATGTAAGGATCTTTATTTCTTTTTCTGACTCCGGATATAACTGGTAAGTTGTTTTAACCTGGCCTCCGGTTGTTTTTATTTTTTGGTTTACAGGTTCCCATGTAAATGATGCTCTTGATTTCAGCCATTGTCTCTCTTCTGTATTTTGTAATTCGCCGGTTGCAGCTACTACATAGTTTTTTGGAACAGTTATGTTTACTTCAAAGGTTCCGAATTCACTGTAAAATTCACCCTGATCAAGATAGGGCATCGGGTGCCATCCATTCTTGTCATACACCGCTGGTTTGGGATACCATTGTGTGGCCTGGTAACTCTGTCCTTCATGCCCGCCTCTTGAGTAATTAGAGGGAAGTTTTACATGAAAAGGAGTTGTAATGAGTATCTTCTGACCGGGCGGGAGGGGAGCAGGAAGAATTAATTTTACAATATCGATATGCTGCGGGTGATCTTCAGTTTGTGCAGTTGTATTGTTTACCTTAAAGTCCAGTTTGTTGATATAGCCTTTATCATCTTTGCCGGAGAAATAAAATTTTGTATTACCGTTTTCCAGCAACTGATCGCTGAAAGCAGTCTTATCGTTTTTGTAGGCATTGGGCCAAAGATGAAACCAGATAAAGCGAAGTGTGTCCGGTGAGTTGTTGATGTATTCTATCTTTTCGAACCCGGTTAATGTATGTTCTTTATCATTTAAGGAAACATCGATATTGTAATTGACCTGTTGCTGCCAGTATTGAGAAAATGCTGTGGTAAGCTGGCATTGTATTATGAGCAGGAGTAAAACGAATTTTCTCAAGAGATTGGTATTTTCTCAAAAATAAACCCTAATCCCGATACTTCATACCTTACTTTCCTTTTCCTTTAAAGATGATCCTGATAGTATGGATCATGATCTTGAAGTCCAGTGCCAGGGAAATATTCTCAATATATAGGAGGTCGAACTTACTTCTTTCAATCATTTCTTCTACATTCTCAGCATAGCCAAACTGTACCATGCCCCAGCTTGTTAATCCTGGTTTTACTTTTAGCAAATATTTGTAAAAGGGATAACGGGGAATGATCTGGTCGATATAATACCTGCGTTCAGGTCTGGGGCCTACGAGGCTCATTTCTCCCAGCAAAATATTCCATAGCTGGGGTAATTCATCCAACCGCCATTTTCGCATTACCTTCCCCCACTTTGTAATGCGGGGATCATTTTCAGAAGAAAGAGCAGGACCATCTTTTTCAGCATCGCTAACCATCGAACGGAATTTGTACATAGTAAATGACTTACCCTTGTAACCAATTCTTTCCTGGGAATAAAATATAGCACCTTTGGAAGAGAGTTTTACCCGCAGCGCAATAAATAGCAAAAAAGGAAATAACAGGATAAGACCAAATAGCGCTGCTCCAACATCAATCAACCTTTTAAAATTCTGTTCCCATTGAAGCATCAATCCTGTCTGCAGGTCAATGAGAGCGGCGCCCATTACATTACTTGTTTTTACTGAACCCGAGAGAATATCCAGTGTATTGGGCTGAATTTTTACTTCAACATCTTTCTCACTCAGCCGGTTAATGATATTTTCTAATAGCGGTTGCTCTGTTTTTTCTAGTGCAAGTACTACCAGTTTGATATTATTGGTATCGATTATTTTTTCAATTTCATCCACGGTTCCCAGTTTGGGAATAAGTTTATGGATTCCATTCTTCCCGTTACTGTCAGGGGTTACAAAGCCGGTATAACGATAACCACCATCATGCAGGTTGTTTTCTGTTTCCCTGAAAATCCTTACTGCATTATCCTGGCTGCCCACCATCAGCGTATTGAAAAATACTTTGCCTCCCAGAAGCTGTCTTTTTACTTTATTCAAAATGAGCCATCGGCCAAAAAATGTAAGCAGGAAATGAAGGCAGAGTAAAACGGCAAAGGCATAATAAAAGTAGGAGTAGCCTTTTTGCGGATCAAAATCGTTAAATACAAAAACGATAAATAAAGCAATTGTACCAATAAGACTGCAGACAAAAGTGAGAGTAAATTCTGCCAGTCTTGATTTTTTATAGAGGTAGTTGTATGTTCCCGCAATGGTATACAGCATCAGCCAGGCTGCAGGAACTATCAGTAGTATGTAAATCCATGATGTATAGCTGATAGGATAAGCCCCTTTATCTTCCAGCATCCAGCTGCGCCAGAAATAAAAAAAAAGCCATGCTGTTGCAGCAGTCAGGTAATCAACTACCACATACCATCCTAATGATATTTGTTTTCCCGATTGCATTAACGGGAGATAATATTACTACCAATCCTTTCCAGTATCTGGTGGGCTACATCCATTGCCATCAGGCCATCCATTTCTGATACAACCGTTTTTGTATTATTAAGGATAGCATTTTTAAATTCTTCCAGTTCCATTTTAATGGCATTTACCTCTGGAACAATCGGGTTCGCCATGGCAATGGTTTTTTTACCGGTAGGGGTTTCAATATCAAAAGCAAATACGTTTGTATCGCCAGGTTCTTTGAGTTTGATGATCTCTGTTTTTTTATTCAGGAAATCGATACCGATATATGAATCTTTCTGAAACAACCTGATCTTTCTCATCTTTTTCATTGAGATGCGGCTGCTCGTAAGGTTAGCAACACAACCATTATGAAATTCTATCCGAACGTTGGCGATATCAGGGGTTTCTGTCATTACACCTACACCGCTGGCAGAAATACTCTTCACATCGCTTTTCACAATGCTTAAAATAATGTCGATATCATGTATCATCAGGTCCAGTATCACACTTACTTCCGTTCCCCTGGGATTGAATTGGGCTAAGCGGTGTACTTCAATGAACATGGGATTCAGTTCCATATCTTTTACCGCAAGAAAAGCCGGATTAAATCTTTCCACATGCCCTACCTGGAATTTAATACCGGACTCAGCAGCTAATTTTACTAACTGACGGGCTTCTTCCATTGTATTGGCCAGTGGTTTTTCTACAAATACATGCTTCCCTTTTTTGATGGCTCTTTCGCACCACTCAAAATGATAGGTTGTAGGAGCTACGACATCAATTGCATCACAGGCATCCATCAATGCATCGGCATCCAAAAAACGGGGAAGCTGGTACTTTTCAGCTACTTCTTTTGCTGTTTCATCATGCGGGTCAAAAAAGCCAACAATTTCTACTCCTGAAATTTCCTTCCAGTTATTCAGGTGGAATTTTCCTAAATGTCCGACACCAAAAACGCCAATCTTAAGCATAACAATTTATTAATCAGCAAAGATAAAGATTGGCTGACGGACACTGCTGATAGTTATGAACAAAATAGAATCAGTTCAATACTGAAGATCTCTCAATATATGAGGGGTGATAAATGAAAACGCAGGTACCATTTTTAATGGTATTAATGATTGGCTTTGTTACCTGTACAGGAACAGCAGGACAACCCTGGCTGCGGCCGATATAACCTTGCGCATTGGCCAGTTCGGCATTTACATACTCAGCACCATGGATGACGATACCTCTTTCATAGGCATTATCGTTAATACCTCTTTCCAATCCTTCCAGTTTCAACGAATAACCATTCTTACCGTCATAGGTTTCCCTGGTAACGTAAAACCCGGGACTACTTTTGTATGAAGAATTCTGATTGGAAAATGAGGTAGCTACCTCACGGCCGGTATTTCTGCCATGTGCCACTAAAGTGTTAAAAAGCACTTTATAGTTTTTCAGATCTATAATAAACAATCTTTTCTTGTAGCTGGGCTGAGTGAAGTCGACAATAGAAATGATAGAACTATTCAACAACTTTCCTTCTTGTACCAGTTTATCAAACCCTTTTTTTGCATAGTCAAAAGCTTCCTGGCTGAGCCCTTTCAGGTTCAAGTGCAAACTATCATACACGGATTTCAGATCAGGTGTAAAAGAAGATGAACTGGCTGAACTTGTTATGGCAGAATCTCCCGGGTGGAAAAACAGCCGAGCACTACCAGTGGCAGATTTTGCAAATGCAAAAGGTAAATGCAAAAGACCAATAACAATAGAAGAAATAAAGAGATAAAAGCCTCTGAACCTGTTTTTCATAGCCACTATTTAACCATTAACCATTGAATCACTATTAGACGCCAGATAAATGCTTTTATTGTCCTGGAGCCCTTAACCTTAATCAATAAAAAATGCCCGGGATACTCTCACCGGGCAGTTTTGTTTGGATTTTTTGAAATACAGTCTGGGACTGCTTTTCGTCTTGCGGACCGGACGGGACTTAAGACCATCAAATCCCTTCCGAATAACTTTACTTCTCTTTATCTAACTTAACAGAAAATGCTGGGTTTTAAATATTTATAAACACTCCGGCATTCTTCTCGGTTTTATCTTTATACAACTTGGTTTCATTTTAATAGACCTAAAATAGACCAAGTTATGCGTCATCCAATCAAACTCATTTCCCGCCGTGCAAAAGTAGGGAAAAGCGGGTTAGCACCCATCAGTTTACAATACTGTTTTTCCGCTGAAAAACGAGTGGTATTAAGTACCGGAGTCAGCATCCCGCCACAGTATTGGAACCGGAAGACAAACAGGATTTCAAAAGACCTGCCGCCCGAATATGGCAATTTGCAGGAGTTGGAAACTAACCTTACCAAGCAGCTTCGCAAGGCGGAGGATATGGTGAGTTATGCATTGAAAGAAAGAAATGCTTGCCCCTTAAAATTCCTGAAAGAAAACTTTCATCTTGATAGCAGCAGATGGGGTTTTGGGCAAATGAGTGATGTAGAAAACTCATTAGATGTATTTAGACATATTGACGATTATGCCAAATCAAAAAAGAGCTCTGTAAAACCCTGCACCATCAATGTCATTAATGCTATGAAGGCTCATCTTAAACTTTTTGAAGAGCACCGTAAAGAACTTATATCGTTTGATTCTTTTGATGCCAGGTTTTACGAAGAATTTGTTTCTTTCCTCACTTATGAGATACCACAGGTTCGGAGAAAAGAATTGATAAGGGGGTTGAAAGCAAATACCGTGGGTAAAACCATCAAACATCTGAAGTCATTTTTGCGTGACAGAATCCGTAAGAAAATTATCCCCTTCATGGATTTAAGTTTCTTTAAAGTGATGGATGAAGAAGTGGATGCTGTTTACCTCAGTTGGCGAGAACTCTCAGTAGTTTACCATCTTGACTTATCTAATCAACCACAGTTGGAAAAGTACCGTGATTTATTTGTGCTTGGATGCCTTACCGGGTTTCGCTTCAGTGATTACACAGACATAAAGCCAGAAGAAGTTAGGGATGGAATGTTGTATGTAACACAAACCAAAACTGTTTCCTCAGTTATCGTTCCGCTAAGAAAAGATGCTAAGCATATCCTTATTGATAAATATAATATGCAAATGCCGCAGGTGAGCAATGTAAACTTTAACGAATACATCAAACAAGTGGTAAAGCTTGCTGGCATTGACGAATTGGTGAAAATAACACATAAAAAAGGGAACCGGATTGAAGAAGAAATAAAGCCGAAGTATGCATGGGTTACCAGCCATACCTGCCGGCGTAGCTTTTGCACTAATGAATTTTTAGACGGCACACCCACCAACCTGATTATGGCTATCAGCGGGCATAAGACGGAAAAAGCATTTCGCAGATACATCAAGGCAGATCAGGTGCAGAAAGCCCACATGATTAAAAAAATCTGGGATAATAGGCCAGGATTATAAACTATAAAAAGGAGCGGTATGAAAACAATGAAGAGTTTGGAACATTTAGCCGCTGTAATTCAGGAAACCAATACTTATTTTGTCAAAAAAGCCCAACAACAGGTAAACACTGCCCTTACTATCCGAAATTGGCTCATTGGTTTTTATATTGTGGAATATGAGCAAAACGGCGGCGGCCGGGCAATCTACGGCACCGCCTTACTCAAGGTATTAGCAAAAAGGCTTCTTGAAAAGGGCATCAAATCCTTACAAGAACGGAACCTTTACCTGTGCCGGGATTTCTACCGGGCTTACCCCAAGATTTTGCAGTCGGGGTCTGCGAAATCATATATTACTGATTTTCAATTATTTGAAAAATTGCAGACGGCGTCTGCAAAATTACAGCAGACAAAGCCTGATGAACGAATCAGCCTACTAATAACCCATCTCAGTTTTTCCCACTTTATTGAGCTATTAAAAGCCGATGCGGGGGCGAAAAGGTGGTTTTATGAGGAACAGGCGGTTGAAAACAACTGGCCTGTAAAAGAGCTTAAACGGGCTATTGACAGCCTGTTATACGAAAGAACCGGATTGAGCCAAGACGGTGCCACCACACTTCAAGATTTTAAAAAGGACACTGAACACCTGCCGGAAGCCGTTTTTCGAAATACCTACCTGTTAGAGTTTTTGGGGCTGGAGGATAAAGCGCCTTTTACTGAAAGTGATTTAGAAGAACGCATCATCACCAACCTGCAGCATTTTCTGCTGGAACTTGGCCGGGGCTTTTGTTTTGAACACCGGCAGCACCGCATTACGTTTGGCAATAAGCACTATCGTATTGACCTGGTGTTTTACCACCGCATTTTGAAATGCCATGTGTTGCTTGATTTAAAGATTGGCGAATTTGACCATGCTGATGCCGGGCAAATGAATATGTACCTGAACTATTACACAGAGAACGAAAGCCACAATGGCGATAACCCACCGGTTGGTATTATATTATGCAGCGGTAAAAATGAAGCGCTGGTAAAATATGCAACTATGGGTTTGCCGCAGCAGATTTTTGTGAGTAAGTATTTGGTGAATTTGCCGAGTGAAAAAGAGTTGAAGCAGATTCTTGATGAAGAAAATGGGAAATGATATTTTGATACCAGCAACGGTATTTCATAGCATCATCGTTGCGTCGCAATCACTTCATCGTTTGGTTAGAATATCATAGGGAGATTAAATACGAACCTGCTGCTCGACTTCAATTTCATTTTCAACTCTAATAAGGTTGTAGATGTCAATTTCTGCATTTAAAACCTCAAAGCTAACAACAACAGAATATGGAATTTCTTCAGTTATATCTTTTTCCCATCCTTTATGCCCTATAATAGCAATTGAAAATTCTTCCGGAAGATTATACGATTTGGCAACTAACCAATCCTTTTGTAAGGAACTGTCTTGCCTTCTTAATCCTTTCACACTTCCCCATGAAACATTTTCCCGAATACACCAAGGAATATTTTCCGCACTGTCATCTTCTTCCTCTATTTCATCGCCCTCTGAATATAGGCTTACCCTTGTTTTGAATTGATTGTAACTTTCTCCAAACTTAGAGCTTTGCCAATCTAACCAAGTAGATAAATATGACTTTGTTAACCGCCTAGTTCGCCTCGTTTTAGAGGTAAAAGCTAAGGTTACTTCAATTAAGATGTCATACTCATCACCAACTCTATTTAATTCTTCAGGTATTTTAATTGTATAAATTTCGGCTTGCTTTGCTGAGATTTTACTTTCAGCAGTTAGCGTAATTCGTTCAGCAAAATTTTGGGTAGCTCTGATTTTTGAAGGGATACCATAACCATACATTCTTATATTGTCAATTGAAGGGTTACGAAATTTATCTTCTGGCAATCTTGCTGACTGAACTATTAAGGCCCTTAAAAGGTTAGAAGTCGCTGCAGGGATTTCATTTAGCACTGCTCCTGCAATATGAGAAACCTTAGGTGCCGCATAAGATGTGCCCACATCATAACCAATAGCATTACTCCCATCAAAAGTTGTTTTTATTATTTCAGCACTCGTAACTGGTAATGTTGAAATTAATGGGTTTGCATTTTTTTCTCTTATATAGTCGCCTCCGTATTCAACAATATCTGGCTTTATCATTTTCCAAATGCCCGGACCAGTCCTTGTTAGTGCAGATGGTTCATTTGCTCCCGCAAAAGACTCTCTATCCTCATCATTATATTTTGCATTACCTACCGAACCAACTGTTAATGCAAAGCAGCTTTGTGCAGGATTAGCAATTCTGCTCGCAGCTTCCAAAAGGTATTGAGGATAATTTCTTCCGGCTTGCAAATGTTGTAAAATTCCGGGATTTGAAGGAACAGGATTAGTGGGATTAATATTCCCTGCTGATATAATAAATAACTTGTCTTTATTGTGTGAAATAATATCAATCGCACCAGCCCACTCACTCATGTGAACTGTTTTGCATGGTCGTTTCGAGTTAATAGAAAGATTGAAAATTTTAACATCGTGACAATCATCAACAATATTATACATTAATTCAGGTGGATATAGTTCTTCAGGCAGCCATCCGTTATTATCAAGAACTTTCGCATTTTGTATCCATAAGTTATGTCTATGGTTGCCTGTTTTTGGAATTGTATTTCCAAATAATATTGAACCTGTTACTTTAGTTCCATGACCACCGCCTGGCACCATGTCTGCCACTGATGCCTCTCTTAATATATACGATTTAGAATTCGCAGAGTCAATAGCATCTGTTATCATTCTATGCTCTTCCTGAATACCGCTATCAATCACACAAATTTTTGGAGCATTATTTTCTGGTGCAGCAAATGAAACTTCTATAATTTCTTCTTCACCCGTATCAGGATGTTCAAAAGTCAAATCATCATACTCTGAAACATCAAATAAATACTGATAGCTAAGAACAAAGTCTTTTAAAGCCCTGCCTGAAAATAATACACGGCAGCTAAAGCTATCATCATATCCAACGAAGTCACTTTTTCTCTCGCCTTCTAATTCAGTAATAAATGCATCAAGCTCATCCTGGCGCTGCATTTCTAAATCTCCTCTTTGTCTTTCAAGTATTTCTTTTTTCTCAAGCCATCTTTCATAACGACGTTGAAATTGCCTTTCAGATTCATTCCGCTTTTTTGCCGGCGTTGCAGATATTTTTACATAGCAAGCCACACTTATATCCACAAGCAAAGCTTCGTCATCAGTAATATCCTCCCACTTTTCTTTCAGCTCGTCAGACAATATATAATCCACCCGCCATTGATTGCCTTCAATAATATTCCATAGTTTGGCAGCAGTATTCTTAAACTTTCCATTCTTCTTTATGAAATCTGCAATTTTAGTTTTCAAGCTTGTGAAATTGTCTCCCGATGCACCAATAATAAAGCCACCATCTTCTTCGGCTATTACTTCTATGCCAAAAGAATAAAGTTGCTCTGTATCAAAATCCTTACTGTCAATTTGAAGGAAAAGGGGAATGATATTAGAATCAGGCAAGGCCGGAAGTTGCTCTGACTCTCTTGCAATTAAATGATTATTCCACTCGTCAGCAATTTGATTAACTGAATTTCTTAGTCCACGCCCATGTTGCTTCCGGTTGAATAGATTATCCGAAGTTTGTTGTGAAACACTTTTTTCGAATCGTCTTTTTTGAGCTTTATGTTTTGCAGAAATTTTCTTAGGCAAAGGGAGATGTGGAAAATCAGGCATGTTTACTTACGCTTATTAAAAATTGTGTTTTCGGTTATTGATTGCAAAATATGATTTTGCTCTAAGGATTTTTTACCTTGTACAACACTTATTTTAGCAGCATCTTCTGCAACTTTTACTACTAGTGCAGCGGAGAAGCCTTTCAACTTTAATCCCAGGCTATTCCAGTTTATATCTTTTTCTTTATTTATTGCAGACAATGATTGTTGAAGTAGTTTTATAATTTCAACTTTCGAAGGTTTAGGCATTTCAATTATTTCATCAAAACGCCTGAACAACGCAAAGTCGATAATCCCTTCAAAATTAGTAGTAGCAACCAATATACCCGGTGCATCATAGTCTTCCAAAAGGTTAAGTAAGATATTAACGATTCGGTGCATTTCACCAACATCCTGACCCTTTGACCTTGCCTTTGCTATAAAATCAAATTCATCTAAAAGCAGAACACATGGAACTTGCCTCAACGCTTCAAACAATTTTTTAAGGTTAGATGCCGACTCGCCTAAATAGGACGATATAATAGCTTCAAACCGAACTTTCAAAAAAGGAAGTCCGATATTCCATGCAATCCTTTCAGCTGTCATACTTTTACCACAACCAGGCGTACCGTATAATAAAATCTTTTGCTTGGGTTTAAGCCCCAGTTTTTTTAATCTTTCCCTGGCTACATATTCTTTTTCTATTCTTTTAATTTTATCTTCTACTAAATCGGGTAGCACCATTTCATGACGTAATTTTTCCCGATCAATATGTACTGCCAACGGTATATTATAACGCTTGTCAGTGGGTATAGTTACTCCTTTAGGTAATATTGATTTTAAATTACCCTGGAATGCCGTGTAAGTGTGAATATTCTTATGAAGTATGTCCTTAAGACGGGCAGCAATTTTAGTATGCCCATTTTTACTTTCCTCTTCAATAATTCTTTCAGCTATTTTAACGATATCATCACTCGGACTTCCTTCAATGGATTTAAATAGCCTTATCATCAGTTCTTGATTCATGAACTTCTTTCCTTATTGGTTTATTAATTTCCTCTCAAATATAAGATAGTTACTCTTATTATCAGAACTCATTTAGAAGTCAGTATGGGCAAGGTTTACAACGAGTTATACCTTCATTCTTAACCTCTCCACTTCCTCTCCAATCAACCTTTTCACATCCATCTTAACCTGGTAATAATTGTCCAACACCTGCTGCGGACTTACATCCGTTACTTTGGGTATGTCGTGATAGGCAGCTACTTCAGCATTTAACTTATCATGGTCGTTAATAATTTCCGAATGAAACATTTTGAGCTTAATTTTTTCATCGGGGTTATCAGCAACAAGACCGACAAACTCACCGGATGAAAGAGCGGCAATTTTGGATGCAGGAATGGCGGCGTCCAATTGTTTGGAATGGCTGATAGAAGTATCAGTCCGGTTAACAGAAACACTCTGCCTGTCCTGCATAATTTTTCCAAAACGCTCTGATAAAAGTTTGCTGGTTTCACCCATCACCTGGCCGCTGATGATGTTGCCGGTGATGTTTACAATCACATCAGCCTGTTCCCGTCCGTAATCTTTTTTAAGCTGGCTAAAATCTTGCATCGCTAAAGTAGTAGCGACTTTGTTACTTCTTGCCGTTGCAATCAGGCTGTCAATATTGTTGAAGTAGATGGTTGGAAATTCATCAAACACCAAACTGCATTTCAACATATTCTTTCTGTTCACCTGCCGTATCAATCTTGAAATGTAAAGTGATAATACCGCTCCGTAAATCTGTTGCTTCTCCGGATTATTACCTACACAAACGATTTTGGGATGTTTGGGGTTATTAATGTCCAATGTAAAATCATTACCTGATAAAACCCAATACAAAGCCGGTGCCGCTAACCTTGCCATACCAATCTTTGCTGAAGCAACCTGGCCTTCCAATTGTTCCATTGCATCGTTTTGATAAGCCGTGATGAATGGGTTTACCAATACTTCAATTTCAGGTTGTGTATTGAGTACGGGAAATAACTCATCATACTCCGCCTGCATCAGTTCAATTACATGCGGCAAGGTGCAATATTTTCCATCTTCATATTTCCGCAGAAACCAAATAACGGCTGTAACAAAGTTGATAGGTGATTCCACAAAAAAATCTCCCTGCTTGTTTATCCATTCCCTGTTTAATCCTAATAAAATAGTTCTTGCACTTTCGGTGGCATCGGTGATGTCATTCATACTTGATGGGTCAAGAGGATTGCAGCGATGGCTTACAGAAAGGTTATCGAAATTGATGACAAAGAATGAAGGTTTTGTTGCGTATTGCTGTTTATTCCGCTGCAGCCAGTTGTAAGCAATGCGGCTTAAATCATCATACTTAAAATCATACACGAACATGCAAAACCCTTTTTCAATATGCTGCTTAATGATATGTTGAATTACAAACCAGCTTTTACCAGCGCCGGGGCTGCCAATTACCAGCAGGCCACGAAAAGGATTGATGATGTTTATCCAGCTTTTCTTTATTCTTCCTTTCAGATTATATCTTGCCGGTAAATTGATGGAGTATTCATTGCTGATTAATCTTTCTTCCTGCGGAAATGTTTCGTTCAATGAATTAAAAACATCATCGCCCAAATTGTATTTAATTAAACGGCTTAATAAATTTCCACCTGCAAGTATGAGTAAAAAGCCAATACCTGTAACCGTCATGTAAATAATGGCTACAGTTTGAGCAGGATATTGCAATTTGAAAAACATATAACTTCCCAAATACAAAAGCAAGCCAATTAAAAGATAAGCGGCGATACTTCGCTTGTTTATTTTTTCATCCTTCTTTCCCTGTGCGCCGAATAAAGAAATAACCAGCAATCCTAATCCCACAAATTTTGAAGTAAATGAGTTGGCAAACAATCCTGTTTTGGAAATATTGCTCATCAACCGGTCTGTGATGGTTGATTTTATTTCCCATTGCTCAAATGCTACATAACAGAAATAATAAAAGTGCAGCAGCAATATAAAAATGCTGGCAAACCTTGTAAGGTCTATTATCTTCCGCAGCCCCTGCTCATTCTCCCCCGTAACAGACATGATACACTATTTTTGAAATTAGAAATTGTTGTTATTGCGTTTTCTCCTTTTCCTTTTCTTCTTCATCAGATTACCAGGCACATTGTCGTACTGTTCTTTAGTGGATAGTAATACATCAAGCGGCGTTTCTATTTTTGATGATGCTGAGATGGATTTTTCATGTTCCTTTTGTTGATTAAACACTTTTTGTAGTCCGCCTGCAGCACTACCTGTTTTATTATCTTCCTGCTCAAGCACTTTATTTGCTGCTGTTTCTGAAAGCCTGCTTTGAATTGCTGCGGCACTGTAACCCTTACCCAAATCACTTCCGTTGAAAACGCATTTGGTAATGTTGTCAACAAACGTAATTCCATACAATCTGCCCTCTGCATTTTGGCGAAGCAACACATAAATATTTTGCTTACTTAAGTTGTCAACCAAATTCTTTATTGATTTATTTGATATTGGCAGTGCTTCATCTAATGCCGATTTGGTTCTATGCTTCAACGGTTCTCTTGCAATTTCATTGGCTTCAAATTTTTTCTCCAGGTTATCCAGTATTGGTTTGCAGCTGATACTACTTGCTTTGATAGGAACACCCACTTTATTTCCATTGGAATCTAAAATTCGATACACCAATCCACGGCTCTTATAAATCCTGCCTTCTTCCTTGCCTCTGTCTGCAATTACATTGAACTGTTTTAAAGCTGCATTAAACTCGGGCAGTGATGTGAATTTGTATTGATTGAAAACAGCACCAACTGTATTGCTAATAGCTCTTTTGGTTTCATGCTTTCCATAAATCACTTTCGCTGCATCTACAGGTTTTATTCCAGGGTTTCTTAATTCTGCCTGCCGTTCTGCTTTGATTAACCCAAACTGCTGCTCAATTTCTTTTCTGGCTTTTTCACTCTGGTTTCTGCCGATGTTGTGGGTATTTATTCGGCTGCCATCTACTTTGATTGTAGTGCTTACAATGTGAATGTGTGGATGACCAGCATCTTCATGTTTGTAAACAAGGAAGGGCTGCTCACCAAAACCAATCTTGCTCATATAGAGCTCTGCAATCTTCAAAAGTTTTTCATCCTGCAGTTTTTCAGATGAGCTGAAATTGAGTGAAACATGCAGGGTTTTTGTAGTCGCTCTTTCATTCAAAATATTCAAGCGCTCAAAGCCTGCCAGCTTTTGATAAAAATTCATCTGCTTTGCATCTTTTAGATAGTTGGCGGCATGTAAACAAACAGCTTTGCCCTTCTGTGTTTTTTGCTCGTTGTAGTTCAACACAGCTTCAATGCTTTTCGGTATCGTTATTTTAGCAACCATTGTTCATACAGTTCGTTTACTTTTAAATTGATTTGTTCTGTCTTACTGATAAAAGCCTGATGCAAGGCGTCGTATTGTTGTATCCATTGCCTGAACTCCGGTATCTTATCCAGCAGGTGCAATTTGTGTACTGCCTGGTTAAAATTGTTACCGATAGCATTGAGTTCTTTTTTCAACTCCAGCATCTGTGTTAGAAAATCATCAGCTGATTGATTTCTGTAGGTAATAGTAACAGGCCTTTGCAGTAATACTTTTCGTATGTAGTTACTCAGGTCTTTGTCGGTTGATTTTTCCTGCAACCTTGTAAGCCGGCTGAGTTCGGTATCATTCATTCTTGTTTTTACAAAATGCTTCCGCAATTCCTTCGTCACCTTTTCCATTTCACATTATTTTATCTGTTGCTGTTTTTTGAAGTGGCTTTCACAAACCCAAAACGAGTTCCGAGTGAAGGACAAGATGACCGCAAATGTGCCACATTTGTACATCTTGCCATGTGCAAGACCGGGCACATTAAGCCTTTTATAAAATCTCCTGTGTTCTGCCCTTTCAAACTCATACCTTGTACAGTATAAAATTTATACCGTTTATGAGATTTGCATGGCTAATATTTAGTCAGGCAACTACTTTTAAATAACCTATTAATTGGAATTATTCAGAGTTTATTCTTGCCAAAATACCGATGGAAATCGGGCATGGGTTCTTCCTGAAACCGAAGCCCTCCCTGATGATATATTTCATCAAAAAAGGCTTGCTCATAAACAGAAAACTGACAAAGGGTATCAGTCATTTTCGCATAGGGCTTGAACTTGTCCGGATACTTCAAAAAATATCCACAAACATCCAATTCATCAATTGCATAAATATGTCCGTGAAGTAACTTTCTGTTATTTAAAAAATTAAGAAATTTACCCTGTGAGTTCCGTGTATGGTGTTTTAATGTAAGCAGGAATATTTCAAGGTCATCTATGTAAACACTCCAGGGATAATTATCAGCTTCATCTTTCCTCAACAATAACTTTAAATCAGTCTGTAAACTTCCGAATCTTTCTAAGGTAACAACAATAGAAAAAACAGAGTGATATTTTGAAGGATTGATAGTGTATAGTGTATTGCCACTTTTATCTTTTACAGGAAAGCAATTTTTGCTATTAAAGAAATTTTCTACTCGTTTACACTGGTCGTATCCATGCTGAACCGAATCTTTAAAATCATCCTTGAGCCTTACAAGTGCTTTCTCTATATCACGGAAGGGTTCTCTTAATTTTGATGCCTTCGTTTCAACGATAATAGCAGTGCCTTTTGTTAGTATCAGTAGGTCCTGTTCAAAACCCTCTTTAACAAAGTAATTTTCATAAAAGAAGGACGAAGAATTTCGAAAGAAAGATTTAAACATAGCAGCAACCTTTTGCTCCAGTTGCTTTTCACGGTGTCTGCGGATTTTATCTTTTATACTCTCATCACCGGAAAGAAATTCGTAAATGCGTCTATAGACAGCAATCGGGATTTGTTTTTGACAAATATGAAGGTATTTATTCTCAGCTATTTCTAAAATAGGGGCTGTTTCAATCGGGTTTTTATCAGTGTAGTATCGAAAAGATTTTAGTGATGTTGGTTTGAAGGAAAACAGCTCCAGAAATTTATCAACTTTGCCATTATCAAGAGTATGATATAAATCTTCTTTTGAAAACATCAGATAGGCATGAGTTTTAGCATGAAATGAAAGTAGAGCATTACTGATTTCTTCAGGAAGTTGATTGATAGCGTCAGAAAGAGATGCTTGGTTGGAGTGAATCTTGTTATGAAATTCATTGAACTCTTGGGTATGCGTAAACTCCATTACCTGGTTAAACCTGATTTTTGTCACTAACTCTGTCACTTTATACACTTCAATCAGGAAATCAACGTCAAGGCCAAAAGCATCAATTATTTTATCCTCAAATGGCTGAAACACCGTTCTGATTTTTTCTAAATCTTGCTCCACATAGCTTAAAACTCCGTTATCAAAATAGTTTCTGAAAGCCATTTCATGTATTGCTGCATCTTCAGTATAATCTTCGAATTTCTGAATGTGGTAATGACTTCTAATTTCATTTACCTTATCGGCAAGTTCACCAAGATTTTTGGGATTAAATTCAAATGATTCTGTTCCTCTTTTTTCAGCAAAAGCATTAAGTGCAATCAGGTAAAGAAAATCTTTGAGCTTGGACTTGAATTTGTTCAATTCAATGTCATCTCCATCTTCCGGCCTGCGTTTAATGAAATAAGCAAAAAAGCCTGCAAAGCTTTCGGGGTCATACTTGCTTACTTCACTAATTAACTCATCAATTTTATTCTCCAGTTTTTCGTTCTTAATCATTTCGCAGACTCAGTTTAAGATTGAATTGAGTTGATGTGAGATGTAAGAATTGGTAATACGTTCCTGCTCTAATCGCTTATTGTTGTTCTGTAAAAAGTTATACAGTGCCGATTCATCGGTATTGAGGTTTTCCAGGGATAATTTCCTGTAAGTTGAGAAAACGGAGAATTGACTAAATTGATTATAAGTTTCTTCATCCATTAAAAAACTCTTTGCATCAGGGTAATATTGCCTGATAATATTCAGCATTTCAAATCCGGCTGCATCGAGGTCAAACCAGCAATACAAATCAGTATTTTCAAGCCAGGTTATGTGTTTGCTTACTCTGCTCTTGAAACCCTCACCAAAAATTGCAATCGCATTTTTTACTTTTGGAAACGAAAGAAAACAAGCTTTGTTTTCAATAATGAATACTCTTTGAGGTTGCCATTTTAGTGATGCGGAATCTTCTATTGTCAGGGCCAATTCATCGAAGCCTACAACAGGTTTAAAGTCGTCATCCAATATTCGTATTTGAGTATAAATAGTTGGTCTTTTAATATAGTATCGGTCAAGAAAATCAGTTGCTTTTGGGTCAAGCCATTCTTGGGGTAAAATGATGTCGAGAAGCTTTTTCAAAGCCGCCGAATTGGTTTCAATAAATTTCGAATCTACTTTAATAGGCAGCTCTCTCAGGTATAGATTATGAGGTGGTTTATTGCTTTTAAAGTAACAGCATACTTTTATTAAACCATGTATATTATCTGATTGTGATAAAAGGAAAGAGGCATTATCCTTAACCCATTCAGCTAATTCAGGAAACCCATTAATTAGTAGCTGAATAGATTGCTGAATTTTAGAATAGTCTCTTTCTTTTTTAGTGAAATAAAAGAAGTCCTCAGATGTTTCAAAATAGATTTTAGCTGGCACTTTTTGTTTAGTTCCTTCTATGATTTTCTCCTTCCATTCAACAGTATAGCCTTTTCCTTTTACCTCTTTTGAATGCTGGTATAAAGGAACAATTGCAGCTTTCAGTTCATTAAAATTTGTGCCTGACAGCTTTTTGTTTGATGGTAATGACAAAGGGAAAATATCCTGCTCATTCAAAATGGCTGTAATAACTTTATTAAACAGCTTTTCCGATTTTTCTAAAAGTTCTTTTGGTGTTATCATTCTCTTGTTTCGGCTAACTGTTTAAAGCTTTCTTTTTTCTCATAATACTGCTCCATAGTAAGATTGTATAAAACAGAACTCTTTTTATTCTTTATTTCTACAAAATGAACAGCATTGATGTAAGGCTCTGCAATATTAATTTTATCAAGCGGTGTAACTACCAGAATCTGCAAATTAAGCTGTGCACAAAATTCCATGAGGAACTGACTTTTTTCAGGGTCTAACTTACTGAACGCTTCATCTACCGTTATAAACCGAAGGCTTTTGTGCTGCTTGCCAACCTGGAAAATGCCAAACTGATGGGCAATTGCAGCGCCTAAAATGGCGTAGGTAAATTGAGCCTTTTGACCGCCAGAATAGCTGGCTGTATTATCGTGGTATTGTCCGGCTTTATTGTCAACAACAGAATATTCTCTTGCACTGAATACAAGCCAGTTTCTTACATCAGTTACCTTTCTGCGCCAGACTTCTTCTTTTTGTAATTCACTTATCAGTTCTTTGATTTTATTAAATATTTCTAACCTGTATGCCTCATCATTTTTTTGTTTTTCAAAATCAAGTGCATTGGGTATTGCTGTGTTCAATTGACCCCTGAATATATTTACTTCATTTTCGCCTCTCAACTGGCGACTCTCAAGTTGCAAATATGTATCTGGATGCCGGTTAAAAGTTATTTTTTTTAGCGGCACATTCAGTTCTTCAATCATATCCTCAATTTTGTTCAGTTCATTATTGAGCCATGCCCTGTAACTGGTAAGTGCATCGAGCATACTTTTATCCATATAATCCCTGAACCTTCGCTTATGTTCAACAAGCCGTTGTGTTTGTATTGTTTTGTATAAATCTTCCAAATCATCGAGGCCGGATAAGTCGGCCTTAATATTCATCACATCACCGCTCCAGTTAGCAAACTCATTTGTAATTTTTTCACCCGGGTTTATAAAAGCCGCAATCAACCCGGTAGTTTCCAGTTCAAGTTTGCTGACAGCATTCCCCGCTGTTTTCTGTTTCCCTTTCAATTTTACAGCAGCCTGAATCCGCATATTGTCAAATTGTTCTAATGTACGGATGTCGAATAGTGTAATTTCAGCATCAGTCAGGAACTCAACAATAGCTTGTTCGCCGGATTCTTTTAGTTCTTCATAATTGATTTTTAGTTTGCGAAGGTTTTTGTCATTATACTCTCCATCGAGCTTACTGATTTTTGTAATTAAAGCATCCCTCTTTTTGTTTTCATCCTGCAATTGTTTTTCAACTTCTTTTAGCTGATTACTGATGGTTTCATACGCATCCGATGATTTTTTTAGCTCCTGAACCTGTTTGTTTAAGGATGTTATTTTCTCAGCATGTTGAGCCCAGTTTATATCGTCGAAATTCTTTAGTTGTAAAAGATTGGATAATGTTTGGATTTTAGTTTGAAGAACAATGATAGTCGGGTTAAGCTCTTTAATTTTATTTGTAAGTGCTGTATGTGTTTTTTCGTGGTTATATTTTTCTTGCTGCAAATAGTTCACGGTTGCCTTATTATCCCAGCCCAACCTGTACTTTGATTTATTCCATCTTCCCGGCCTGTCATCTTTTTCATGGCGATTAACATTTCGCAAAAGGCCATTTGAAGTAATGGCTTTGGGAGAACCGTAAAATACTTCTAAATCATCAGTACAATAATAGTTGAAACGGTCCAGTAAAAATGTTTCAAGCCAATTTTTATAAACAGAATCTTTTAATTCAATCTTGTTAATCATATCGTCATCTCCTGTAGGCCAGCGATGCAAACTGTTAGACGGTTTCCGCTCAATTTTGTGATATACAATTTTTGTTTGCATATCATTGTTATAGATAAACTGGTTTACAGCTTTACTGAATTTTTCAGGAACTAATAGTTGCATTGAAAAATTATGTAACAATTTTTCAATTGAATCTTCCCATTTCTGTTCGGTTGATTTTACCTTAATGAGTTCTCCAACAAACGGTATTTCATCTTCGGTTGTTTCAAGAATACTTATCAATCTTGCCCTCGCATTAATTAAATCATCCGGAATACGGTTTTTTCTTGAAAGCAGCGAAGTGATTTGCTGTTGCAGGTTTTCAATTTTGCTTTCTACACTTTCCTGCTCAATTTTCAGTCTGAGCTTTTGCTCAGTAAGTTTTTCCGCTTCAGCAGGTACTGTTTTATTTAATTCCAGTACTTTATTGTAATTATTTCTGAAGATAGTGGCATCAATATCTGTATCAAGGTTTAATTCACTACAAAATTTTAAATAACGGGCATTTTCTGTACTCTTGTGATTTCTCTTGTCAGTTTCGCTATCTATGTCTTTATTCAGTAATGAAACCTGGCTGTCAATATTCAATGCAGCTTTTTGTGCAATAAGCTGCCCCTTTTCTTTATCAAGTTTTTCTAAAGATTCTGTAATTGCGGCTTTCTCCTTTTGAGCAATTTCAATATCAAGTTCAAGACGTTCTACTTCTTTTTCAAGTAATCCATCCTCAATCTTACCTAAATAGAATGGCATTTGTTCTTCAACCAAATCAAGTCTTTCTTTTTTGTTTCTTAGCTCCGTTAGCGTTTGCTTATTTTTTATTACAGGTGTAAGTAATTCAAGCTGCTTTTCATCTTTCACAATCTTTTTATGACTATCCAATAAGTCATAATAATGAGTATATAAGTTTTTGAATTGTTCTTCGGCATCTGATTCTTCTAACATTTCCTGCCGTATAAAATTTGTCAGGTCGCCAAGAACTTTAATCCCAACTGTCTGGCCAAAAAGTGAAAGTGCTTTATCTCTCAGGCCGAATAATTCACTGAACCGGGCTGCATATTCTTTAAAGCTGTTATATATTTCGGTTTTGGCATACTGCTTAACCAGTTTCTTTTTCCAGTCGCCTTTGAAATCAAAATGGTCTTTACCGAAATGGTCATTTATATTTAATAGGTAAGGTGAAACGATAAATATTTTCTGTAAACCACCATTGCTAAACCAACGAACCTGTACCAAAGTTATGGTATGCTGCGTTCCTGAGTTTTGAAAACAGGCAAGTAATACCGAATAAGGGTTATCTGATTTTGTACGCAGTTGCTCCGTCTTTGATTTTTCTTCAGCTTCAGAAAATATTTTACCGTGAAAGCCCCAGAAGTATGAATTTTCATCTCTTTCTTTTTTCGATTCAGCGCCTGATGACTGGTTGTAAAACCTTTTATTAGTTGGTACAAGGATGGTGAGTAAAGCATCAATCAATGTTGTTTTGCCACTGCCATTAGCACCCGTAAGCAGTGAGGTACGGCCATCTGGTTGCAATTTATACACTTTACCATTAAATGTACCCCAGTTAAACACTTCCAGGTATCTTAACCGGTAGCCATTATCTGCATTATTATTACTAAACAGGGTTGACATAATTACTTAGCCTATTCTTGATTTCTTCTAATTTATCATTGCTGATAAATGCTTTAATAATTCTTTTTATCTCATATTGATTATTGTCTTTGTTAGCAACATCTTCACGGTTTAATTTCAGTATGCCGATATTCAGCAAACTGTTTATTGGTTTTGATAAATCTTTCCATAGCTTACTTTTATTGTTATGCTCTTTATAAAACAATTCAATACGTTCTTTAATTTCCTTTTGCGTTAAATAGAACTTTCTCCCATCACTTTTCACATCATTTTCTTCCAGGCCTTCTCTTAAAATTACGGCAAGCAATGTTGCTTCGTAATTCAAAGATTGCTTTTTCATAAGGCGTGGCAAGGGATTATCATCATTCTCATCAGCTTCTGGTTGTAATACTCTTGCAAATCCATCCTGCTCAGAAATGATAAGTTCCATCCCTATTTTACCAAAATACTCTTGTATGGCCGACTGCCAGGCAGATAATTCCCGCCAGATGTTTTTATCATCCGCATATAGCGGCCCCTGAAGAAGTTTTATAATAACCGCAGCAAATGGGGCTCTTGAAATTTTAGTTTCCATATTATTGTGTTGACAGTTTAGTATAAATAACTATTGGTACATTCATTTGTATATCGCCTACCAAAATTGGTTCTTTAGCTTCTTCAAGTATGATATGGTGAGACTCGGAAGTGGCTATTGAGAAATAGCCGACAATTTCACTTAGTCCATTTTCAATTCCATATTCATCAACAATCTCTTTTAATGTTACCTGGCTTTTTCCCTCAAGCATTGCATCAATTCGCTGTAACAATTTTTTTCTGTCAATGGTAAACTGGTCAAATAATATTTTTAAATCCGGGTTTGTATCATCTTCACTGCCGTCAGGAAATAAAATTCCGGTAATTATATCTTTCTCCTCACCGGGTTCCCACCTGTCAAAAAGATTAATGTTAGGTTCATCTTCAATAGTAAGAAAATCGTCTTCTTTTATTTTCGTATCAATCAATGAATAGGCCATTTGCCGTATTTCACCAATCAGTTCCATCGCCCTGCGTCGTTCCAGTAAATTTTTTTCTGATAAAACCCTGCTCAGTTTTTCGCTTAGCTTCCTATTTGAATCAATTACCCTTCGTCCTGATACATGCAAGTATCTCTTTAAGTGTTTTAAGAACCGGTCATTATTATAATCAATATTTTGTTCAGTTAAGAGTTGATACAATTTCTCAGTTAACTGAGAAAATTCCTGCTGCCTTCTTTCATCCATTAAAAACTCCCAAAAGGCTTTGAAACTCTTTCCCTGTGGCTTCTGGTCAATTTCATCAAGCGCATCAAGAGCAAATACTAATAGAGTTCCTTTGGCAATATCTTTTTCAGTGTACTTCCGCTGAATATCTTTTCTTATTTGTTCAAAATTCTGTTCTACTTCACTAAAATCTGCAAGCAGCTCTCTTGCCATTTTATTTAAATCATAGAATTGTTCTTTTATTTCAGTTTCATCAAATACAGAGGGTTTTTTGCCAGACTTCAGCAAGTTAATTTCATTTTCAATTTCCCATTTTTTGTTTTTAAGTTCTTCAATTCTTACTTCTGCATCTTCATTTGTCTGCTCAATCATTTTTTGAAGCTTAAAAAAAATATCCCGGAACCGGCTGTTGGTTCCAACATGGTCCCTGCGTTCTAAATCTGTAAGCCATCGTAATGCTTTAATTGTATCAGGAGTTAATTCATGAAGGTCTTCGCCTTCATCATTTGGATACTTAGAAAGAAAACCACTGTTACTCCATTTTTCAATATACTGAGCTGCCCTTACTGAAAAATCGTCGAATAAAGTACCTGCTTCAAGTTCTTCATCTTTTTCTTCATAAGAGAGTTCTTCCATATAGCCTTCCAGCTTGCTGCGTAACTCACTATTTGAAATGGTGGTGATATTAGCATTTGAGAAAACTTTCTGAAAAAAAGAAATGATAAAAGGGGCATTTTTTGCCCTTAAAAGCAGTAGCGGCTTTGCTGTTTTAAACTGTAAAAGTATTTCCTCAAAGGTCATACCTCTAAAATAAGATATTTACGCTAAAGAAATGAAAAAGAATGATTTAGAAGGTGTTACAACAGTCCTTCATCAGCAAAGCTGTAATAAGCCTCGCTGGTTATAATGATATGGTCAATCACCCTTATATCATGATACTTTGCAGCTTCTTTTATTTTTAGCGTTAGTTCTTCATCAGCCCTGCTTGGTTTCAGGTTGCCGGATGGATGGTTGTGAGAAAGTATAATACTTACAGCAAGCGATTTTATTGATGCAGCCAATATCAATCTTGGGTCGGCAACAGTGCCGGTTATACCTCCTGATGATGCATCATAAACTCCGGTTACCCTATTAGCCCTGTTCAGGAATACTACTTTAAATTCTTCCAGCATTTCAATTTTATTTTCATCCCAAACTTGTTTGAGTACATTGTAAATATCTTTTGAGTCTTTTACTATTGGCCTTTCAGAAGCTTTTATTTTTGTTTTATAAACCAGTTCTACTTCTGCTACTCTTGTCCATTCCGGAAATTGCATTATCATCTGTTCCATAACTTAACTTTTTACTTGTTTAAAAATTAATTACAGAACATGCCTTGCCTTTTGGCAATAAAGGCCATGAAGCAACGGAATAAATAGTGTCTGTTGCTATGAGGGAATACTTTAGTTTATGCCGGAATTTCATGGCCGCTTCAGCAGCCAAAAGGGGAACTTTGTGGGAGGAATTAATGAGAAATATTTACATCCTGTAAACAGCTATCAACTTAAATCTCAATCAAATAAACAGTAATATTAAAATCACTGTAAGAAATAGTTTCTATTTATTCATACCTCTTTACTTCAATTTCAAATAAACAGCAATTGGTTTCATTTTGATAATGCAAGGGAAGGTTTGCTGTATCAGTTAGCTTGACCATTCCCAAAAAATTAAAACCTGCTGATGTATAATGCTCAATTAGTTTAGTGTTATTACCTAATGTATCTAACCGGATAAATTTTTTCCCAATTTCTTTTGCGTACTTTTTTGCCCATTCAGCGATTTTGTCAACATACCTGTTTCCCCGAAAAGTTGGGTTTGTGCAAATGCGATGTATGTAAATAGCATCATTCTTATCTTTTTCAGCCCATATCTCTTTGTCGGTAAAAGTAATAGTCCAGTTACAAGCTATAATATCATCGCTAACTATTTTCCATTGACGGTTTTCAGTTATTTCTTTTTCTATAAAAGACTTTCCAAAAATTGGCCAAACCACCATTTCCCTCTGAATTTGTAAATTTCTTGCCGCTTCATATAAAAGCAGGATATCATCTGCATCAGCTAATTTACAATTTGTAATTTCAGTTCCCATATTTACTATTGTTTAAGAAACCTGGCAACCACCTCATTATATTTCTTCGGTTTATCAATAAATGGAAAATGCCCGGCATCTTTAATAATTACCAGCTTTGCATTTGTTATATGGCTCTGGATTTTTTGAGAAAGCTCCAGGGGCATACCATCATATCCGCCATGAATAACTAAAACAGGGCAGGTTATGTTTTTTAAATTACTATAAAAATCATACGCTGATAACTCTTTTGTCATAAAAAAAAGGTTTTTCCGTTTTGCCAAAAAATCGACTGGAAGTATTAATTGCATTTTTTCTAAGCTGCTGCTGTAATAGAATGAAGGTTTAAAGGAAAGTTTGAAAAGTTTTGTATATGATTCCAGGTTGCCGGATTTAAACTCAGCAGATTTAAGTATCTCCGAACGCAACACACTATCCTCCGCAGGAATCCTGAGTTTTAGCCGTTGATTAGTTTCTTTTTCAAATTCGCCGAACTTTGGGCTTACTGAATTGCTCAGTATCAACGCACTAATGTTTTCAGAATATTTGCTTGCATAGTTCATGGCTACTAATCCGCCCCAGGAATGTGCTATGATTGTTACTTTACCCAAATTCAACTTCAGCCTGATTTGCTCTATATCTTCTACAAATAACTTCAGGTTCATTTGTGCACTGTCCAGGCTTCCCGAAGAATTACCACAAGCCCTCTGGTCATAAAATATCAGCCTATGTTTTTTTGCTAAAGAGTTAAGATGGGGCATGAAATAACTGTGATTGAGGCCGGGGCCTCCATGCACAACAATAATGGGAGAACCTGCTCCAATTTCACGGATAAAAAGTGATGTACCGCTTACTGGTAATAATGTGTCTTTATACTGAGCTAAAGTAACTTTGAATAAGAATACTGTGAAAAGTAAGAATATGTATTTCATTTTGCAATTCCTTTGGCATTTAAAAATTCAATAATCTTTTTTGCATCATCACCTCCTTTCTGGGCATGCATCAGGAGTGTAATACCATGTGGGCCTTTGCTGTTTAGAAGTTCAGGATGCTTTGTACACATTGAAACTACCAGGTCGGTATAGCCCATCATAGCAGCGGTAAAAATGTCCATCCTTGCTCCTTTACTAATCAGGAAGGTTGCAATATCCTTTCTGCCCATGTGTGATGCCCCACCTAAGGCTGTTTCAAAATCGCCGGCACCCCAATCTGTTGTTGCATTTAATAATGCTGGTATTTCAATTAGTTTGGCTTTTACACCCTCAAGGTCGTGGTGACCTGCCCTAACAAATTCCTGAACTATTTTAGGGTCCAGTGGGTCTGGTCGTTGCTGATTTTGCTGCGAAACAGGGTTTGCCATAATTTTATTATTGAGGATTAGTAAAGTAGTCGCACCTGTAAGTGAAGCTATAAACTTTGTTCTTGTAATTTTATTTTCCATTTGATGATTGTTTAAATGTGATAAAGTTTTTGCAGTCACATACTTGTTCATTGAAAACAGAAGGCTATAAGTATTTTGTTCATTTCAGAATTTTTATAGGTACCCCGAGACTAAAACCGAAAGTATCTCCACCGGTGTAAATAACTTGGTTAGGCACATTTACCTGCCTGCTCGGGTCATTTAAATAGCCATATTGATAGTGTATATTATACTTCGCCATATCAGCTATACCCTGCCTATAGAAAACATTAAAAGACAGAACTCTTTGATTTTTTTTGTTGATAAAATCAAAACCAGCACCGCAATTGAGAAATAAGCCAAGCCCTTCCTTGGTAGTAGTGATGCTATATGTGAGATATGTCAATTGGTCTGCTCCACCCCCTGTATAAGGGGATTGAGATTTGTAATAATCTTCTGACCTGTTAAATCCAACGCCAATCCCTGCTGAATAATTAAGCCGGATTCTGGAATTAAATAAAAATTTTTTATCTCTTTTACTCTCCTTTTGTAATGAATAATCCAAAGCAAACTGGTCTGTGTGACTTACATGCTTAGTACCTTTAAACCCTAAATTACCTAACCCGGATGAATAAGGCGGTTCCATAAATTTATTTTTTAACCGAATGCCCATTCCGAGAGGTATTACAGAAAATGAAAACTTGTGGCTTATTTTTGGCCTTTTGTATATCACATCAAAACCCCAGCTAAAATTTATTTCTATATTGTCAGGCCGAAACTCCTCCTTATTATACTCTGTTGCATAAGACAAACCAGCAAAAGGTGCTGTGAGTTTTGGAACTACATATAGCTTTTGGGCATTTGCAAAACCGCAGGTGCAAATTAATGCTATCAGGAAAAATAGTTTCTTCATTTCTTTAGAGTCGGTGTAGTTTTCAATTGTAGCTAAAATTAACATGGGTGTTTTTTTAAAGTTTAAAATATTCATTAATTGTTTCATCCAATTTTTTCAAAAGCAAATTGAAATTTTCCCGGGTGGGTTTTAAATTGATGTATTTGCCAATTACATTACTCCTTTTGTATAGCAGGAAAGTGTTTGTGTTGCTCTCGTCAATTTTGGTCAAGTACATATCCGATTCAGTATCAGAAAATGAAGGAACATAGGTTAAAGCGGTTTTAACTATGTTAAGCTCCTGCCCAATTTTTTGTAATTCTGCTTGCCTTGATTGACTGTTATAATTATTGCTATTACCATAAATGAAATACACTTTGAGATATTTATCCCGTTTAATGCTTTCCCTTTCAAGAAATACCAACCACTGTTTTATCTCATCCCAGTTTGGCTTGTTACCAACAAAAAAGAGTATGCCATGATATCTACCATATTTACATATAGGGCAAGCCCTTGAACCTTTATCGGGCCCCCATGCATGATAAGGAGCAAACGAAATAATATCTTCTCCCACCTTTTTACCGTTATCAATTTCAGAGCCGGCCTTCTGTGCGTAATTGGGAATATTCAGGCCGAGATAAATATTTCTTTCGCCAATTGAAAGCTGCTCTTTCTCAATCAGCCTTACCACACCGGTGCCTGCCCTGTTTTCCATCTTAATCCTTTTTTTGGTTGTCATTAGTTTATCATCATCAAAAACAATGTCATCAATATAATATTCCGGAATTTCATTGGGCTCTTTAACTGTTAGATGAATATGAGCTAACTCAGTTCCATCAGGATAAGGTCCCGGTCTAACTGTATAAATTGAATATTTCCCATCTGTATTAGTTTTAACCCAACCCCTGATATAGCCATGGGTTTGCCCTAAATTATTAGGCGCCATGCTTCGTTTCTCTTCAGGCTTATGAATATAGCGGCCATCTGTATTTGTATGATAGTAATAAACAAGTACTCCGGGAGCAGGGGTTATTCCATCAGCCTGATATACTGTGCCGGTTAATAGTAGTTTTTGCCCTTGTAATGGCCATCCTGTACTTGTATCAGTATTGCTAATAACTTTCTCAATTCCACTGTAAACAAATTCTCTATTTTCCAATGAGCCACCAACTGGCTTTTCAGCCGGGTTTGATTTTGTAGAATTCTTGCTTTGAGAGTTGCAGCTAACTGTGTTGAATATTATCAAAACCAGGAAAACAGCTGAATATTTTTGGTGCATCGCATTTACAATTTAGAATACAAAAATTTACATTTTTGATACTAAAGATGATGTAAATGGTGCAATGAGAAAACGTATTTTGACAAGGTGCAGGTATTTCTTCCTGAAAGGCCTTTTTACAGAGACATCTTTTTTTAACTACGCTTAATAAGCCGCCGGTTTATTTTTGAATTTAGCTCTTCCTTATAATTACGACTGACTGGGAGTATCGTATCGGCTACTTTTAGTTCATTCTCGTCAATACTTTGTATTTTATCAATTGGCACAAGATAGGATTTGTGAATTCGTACATAAGAATCTTTGGGTAAGTATTCTTCAATTCCCTTCAGAGTGAGATAGGTAATAAATTTCTTTGATTTAGTATGAATTGTTACATAGTTTCCCATTGCTTCCAGGTAATTGACATCAGCAAAATTTATTTTTTCAATCTTCTGGTTGCACTTGACAAAGAAATACTCTGACTGTGAATACATTTCCTGCTTACCATGCTTCTTTAATTCATAAAATTCTTTGGCTTTAACAACTGCTTTTGTAAATCGTTCAAATGTTACAGGTTTCAATAAATAGTCAAGAACGTCCAGTTCAAAACTTTTAAGTGCATATTCAGCATAGGCAGAACAGATAATTACGATTGGCGGAGTTTTCAGGGTTTCCAAAAAAGTAATGCCCGACATTTTAGGCATTTCAATATCAAGAAATACAATATCAATATTGCCGCTTGTCAACAGTTCAAGGGCTTCTATCGGGTCTTCAGCTTTTCCAGCAAGTTCTAAAAAACCTGTTTCATTTATGTGGTCTTCCAAACCTTTTTGAGCTAATGGCTCATCATCAATTATTATGGCTCTTAATTTCATTCAATTTCTAATTGAAGGTTTACAACAAAATAGTCTTTGCCGGATTCTACCGTGAGTTCATGTTTATCTTTAAACTGTAATTCTAACCGCCTTTTTATATTGCTTAAACCAATGCCACCACTTTCTGAAAAGCTATTCAAAGCAGGGTTGCCAAGTACCGTATTTTCTACTTTGAAGAAGAGTTTGTTTTCATTCAGCCGCATTTCTATTAAAACATAGTTATCCCTGTTTTTATCATTACTTACAAACTTAAAGGCATTTTCTACTAAACCAATAAACAGTAATGGTGGCAGATAAATATTTTCTGTATTGAGGGGGTGAATAAATGAGACCCTATGCCGCTCACTTTTGCGAAGTTTTTGGATATCCACATAATTCTGTATGTAAGCTATTTCTTTATCAAGACTTACTTTGGCAACATTACATTCATAAAGCTGATAGCGGAGCATCTCAGAAAATTTTGTAATCGTTTCCCTTGCATCTACATTCTGCCGGTCTACCTGTACATATATTGTATTTATTGCATTAAACAGGAAGTGAGGATTTATCTGGGCAACCAGGTACTTTATTTCTGTTTCCAATTTTGCAATAGAGGTTTCCTTCATCGTTAATTGGTTAGTAAAATACCTACGGGCAAATTGTAAAGCTGCTGTACTACCCAAATACCAAAAATTACTTATAAGTTGAGAAGAGTAAAAGTAAATGTGGTCACTCATATCCCGAATCTCATCTCCGGGATTTAATGTGTACAAATAAAAATAATAATCAAACGCAAACCAGAGAGCGGTGAAAAACAGGTTGACTATAACTAAGAGTAATAAGTATGTTCCCGTTTTTCTCTCCCTGGCGATAAACCTTGGCATTAGGATGTACAGATTTGCGTACACCATTAAAATAATCACTAAAAATTTTATGGCTATAACAACTAAAAATAACGACCAGCCAAGTTTTTGGAGTAAATAAGGCTGAACAACAATATGGCCTGCAATTACAGAAATCCAAAATAAAACATGCAGCCTGATTCTTGACTGCATGAGTGATTCAAAAATTTTATTTAGCCAGTTTTTGCCCATTGCTGATTTGCAAAAGTACTTTTTTATGATAATGATACTTTATAACTTGATAAGATGCAGCTTATTCTTGATATGATTAGAGCTAATTAAAGGACTAAAGCCCGGTAGAGTATTTAGGCAGTATTGATATCTTGTTCTTGGGAGATGTTTTATCACAGTATTATTTAACTTTTTTATCATAAAGAGTATATATGGAAACAGAAAGCCTGAATTTTAACCCTAAGCTGCCCCGCCATCTCCCAAACTCTGCCAGAATATAGCGGGGCAGCTTTCCGAACAAATAAGGAGCATTTGCAATGCCCCTTATTACTGTCATTAATTATAAACTCCCACCATCTCACCTTTTACAAAATCATCACAAAGCTGAAAAGCTTTTTGAGTTCTTAGCTGTGCTGTACCACCATACAACAGCGATTTCATTTTTGCCTCATCATCCTTATAGGTCCTTACATTTTGAAAGTAACCTGTGATTGCATTGTATGCGCCAAACACTGTTCCTTTGGTGGCTTCGGTTTGTTGTGTGGGACTGGCAAAATTGTATTCATATACAGCATCACACATATTCTTAAAACAGGTACTGAGTTCATCCTGTTCTCCATTTTGTATATTCTGCAATACTTCTTTATTAGGAACCATTGCCATTTGTATCAGTTTCTGCACTTCCTTATCAGTAATGCGAACCTTAGCCCATTGGTTAAAAATGCCTTCTAATTGCTGACTAAGCTGGTTGGAGATACCTAATACTTTGTGGGCTTCTTCCAGCCGTTCTTTTACATTGGCAGTATGCCGGATTTTAATGGAGTTGGTATGGTTTCTTAAAGCTGCATTCAATGTATTGTTACATACAATTCTCACAGGAGTAAATGCGGCTACAATACTTCCAAACCCATCATGCGAAGTGGTAAGGAACAAATACTTTTCAATGCAATCGGTATTGGCTACGTTGATATAGCCGGGCAATTTAGCTGTAATGAAAATCTTTTCTCCTTTACCCAATGCTCCTGCAGTTTCATATTGAATACCATCTCCACCAACTATCGCATCAAAGAAACTAAACGCATCAACATTCTGTACTACTTCATAATCTTTGCCTAAACGGTCTCCTAAAATGGCGTTGGTATCAGGGCGGTAAGTATAGAAGGAAGATTTTGAAATTACCTCCGTTCCATCATCCAATTTGTGGGTGTTGGGTCTTTTCAATACTTGAAAATCAAGCCCTGCAAATTGCAATGCTTCTTTGCTGGTGGGATAATCCTGTACTATTTGCCCTAAGCCATGCCATGCTTTTTCTTTTACACTAAAGAAACTGTGCTGCTGCGTTTGTTCATTGAAATTAATATTGTGTGCCATAGTTGTAAATTTTAGTTTGATGAAATAAAAAGCAGCACCACACATTTGCATGATGCTGCCTGATTGTTTAAAACGGTAAATCTTCCAGTACTTCTTGCGCTGCTGTCGGTGCAGTGGTAACAAGTGCATTGGTTTCAGCATTTACTTTATTGCCGCCTCCATGCAGTTTAATACGGCTTGCATTGAAAGTAAGACTTGCTTTCACTTCGCCGTCTTTGTTTGTCCAGGCGTTTGCACCGATACGTCCGGCACATTCCACCAATGTTCCTTTGGTTAAATACGCTGCCACACCGGGGTTTAACCAGTAAGAACAATTAATGTAAGTAACCAGCTTTGTTACTTGATTGCTTCCTTTTGCTTTGTAAGTGTCGTTAATAGCAATAGAAAAGTTTACCACTTTTTTCCCTGCTTTTGTTTCGTTAACGGTTGCATCTGCGGTAATTCTTCCGATAATTTCCATAACTGAAATTTTAAATGTTTAAGAAATAATTATTAAATGAAGTCAGCTTCGCTTCATTCATTTACCCTTAGCGACCAGCCATTAGGACTGCGGCGGAGAAACAAGGTTTTTCAAATAAAATACTACCCCGTGTTGGGGGCTATCGAAATATCTGGTGGAGATTTTTTTGAAAACCCGTGGCGATTGTAAACTCTAATTAGTGTGGGAATAAGACCTTGTTTCGCACAGAGCAGGACAATAATTTTGCGGCAGGGTTAGTTGAATGAGCAGTTTTACTTTGCTCATTGTAACATCTTCTTTGGAGCGTCTTTTTTGATGTATCTGGAATTGTGTTGGCTGAGGAACGAAGCCATCTCAATTCCCAATTTTTTATCCGGCGCAATGGTTCCGCCGTTTCGTTATGACGAAGGAGTAACGATTTATATAAACGGTGGAAGGATTGCGCCGGGTCTTAGCGCATTTAGGCAATTCTGCTTATATTAGACCCTAACAAATTTTTTATTAGCATGGCAATATGGAAATCATACAAGATATCGGATGTAATCAATGAAATTGAAGAGGAAAAATTTGTTCTTCCTGTTATACAGCGTCGCCTGGTGTGGGATGAAGACAAAATGGAATTGCTATTTGACACATTACTGAAAGGAGATTCTTTTGGCGGCATTATGGTGATTGAAGAAGAAAAAGGAAGCAACCCTTTATTCAGCTACAGACCTTTTACGAAGGATGGCGGAATAATTAATTCACGACAGGTAGATACATTAACACAACTTCAAAATTTTGTAATTGACGGCCAGCAAAGGCTTCAATCATTTTATATCGGGCTAAAGGGTAGTATAAATGGAAAGGTATTATACTTTGACCTGTTCAGTGATTATAATACAGAGTATGAATTTAAATTTGAAATTGAGGAAAGTAAACTCCCAAAACACTCCAAAGGCAATGAAGACAGGACTATACCGGAGCACAACTGGTATCTTGTAAGCTCATTGTTGAAAAGACTGAAAGGTACAAATGATGAAGACCAGGTGGCAGATGAGATTATTAAGACGCAAAACATACAAGATGGTATTCAGAAAAAACATATAGAAAAAAACGTCAAGGCTTTTTATAAAAACACATTAACGGCCGACTGTCTTGGAATTTCCAAAGTATCAGTGAATAAATCTTTTGACAAGGTTGCTAATAAGCAAAGAATAGTTGAATTGTTCAGAAGATTAAATGATGGAGGCACTAAGCTCTCTGCCTTTGACCTGGTAGCCTCTGTACTCAAAGGGTTTGAATGGGAAATGGAAGGTTTTCTGGAAGAAACACTAAAGAGCTACGAGGAAATCGGACTAACACAAGACAACCTTATCAAACTTATTTTTTTGCTGCAGGATAACCATAAAAAGGAAATGGCTGCTATTGAAGCCGCAGATGCCCAATTTGCGATTCAAAACAGGGAAAGAATTAAAATAACGTTGAAATGCCTGAAGGAATTTCTAATCAATGCTAACTTATATAATTACTACAAAGATGGCAACCGTTCATTCATTCCATTGTTCTTTATTGCTTACCATCTTTTTCATAAGGAAATAAATAATGCAGAGCTGGAAAGTTTCTTTAACGATTTTGATGCTAAGAATGCTGAACATCCAAGAATGGAGAAATGGATGTATCACTCGTTGGTAAATGGTGTTTTTAAAAGTAAAGGGGCAGGTTGGATTCCCTATAAAACAGGCATCAGGAAAATCCTGGATAAAATCCAACAATTTAAAAATAAAGAGTTCCCGGTTGAAGAATTATTTCAGGTCTATGCGAATCACCCGATAACATTCACCAAAGCATATACTACAGCCAACCTTGATGAGTTGGAAAGCTCATTTCTTTATTACATGATTTATGATAGGGGGCAAACCATCAGGATAAATGATATAGACCACATTATGCCCAAATCAATTTTGGAAGATTTAAAGATTGATGCATCTAAGATTAATAGCATTAAGAATTTTCAACTAATTGATTTCAGTACCAACCGGGGATTGAAAAATGCAAGCCCGTTTAAGGATTGGATAACTAACCATGTTGCCAACAAAGCTGCTTTTGTTAAGCGTCATCTTATTCCTTCGGACGAAACACTCTGGACTGAAGACAAGTTTGAAGGCTTTACTTCAGAAAGGGCACAATTGATATTGGATTGTATAGTGAAATATTTGAAGTAGCATTTATATACTCTATAAAAGATGATGTGGGTTTGGAAGGCATCATTTGTAAAGCACAAAACTCTTCAATAAAATCAATCTCATTAAGTATGAAAGATGGGGTATTTAAAAAACTTGTTCACTTCGCAGAAGGATATTCCATCGTAAATTCCGGCAAACAGCTTGCCAAAGGATATAAGCCTGATACAGTATTGCAAAATCAAAATGAATATATAATCATGGAGTGTGATACCGGCACAAGCAGAAAAGGTTATTTAGGTGCAATGTTGAAGGCAAGTAAGTTTTTGACGATGGAGAAGCAGGGAATATTCATTCTTGTGATTAAGGAAAAGCCAAATACCACAGTAAAACAAATTGCAGAACATCTCAGGGAGTATTTGGTATGGATAAAAACCCTAACAAACCTACGATTGATTTACCTGATTGAAACAACGAAATATTGCCCGGATAATGAGCCTGTCAAGATTTTAAGTACAGAATTTTTAAGAGATGCTATTGCAATTGCTGGAGGTGCTTAAAAATATGTACTCACCCCAAACTGAAACCCGGCAAGCTTTGCAGGAGGGTTGCCTAAAATATCTTTCTGCCAGTTGTAACGGTAGTTTAAACGGATTACAGTCTGCGCCGTTGGCCTCCAGCTTATTGCAGGAACAATTGAAAACACATCATCAGAAATATTACTGCCTGTTGATTTGAATATGCCTTTATTCCAATCAACATATTCCACTCTAAATGCTGCATTAACTACTGATTTATCAAATCCAAATAGTGGCTTTTTGAAAACGGGTTGAACAAAATCAATAAAACCACCCTGCTGCTTTCTTCCGAATTGTTCTGTATAAGTTTCCGGTACATCTACCTTTATCCATGCCCATTCAGCATTAATGTAAGTATTGAGTGTAGGAACTGTTGTATTAAAGTCTACTGCGTACACATTTACCTTTCGCTTTTTATCCAGCACTAATCCATCGTCTTCATATTTGTTATATATGCCGCCCATATAAGACAATCCCAACTCACCGATGTGTCTGTTTCGCACCGCAACCTTACCGGTGAACAAAGGACTTCCGTTAAAGCTTTCCTCAAACCTGTCTTTGTTTTCTTTGCTTGCAGGGAGAAAAGTTTTGTTTTCGGCATTGTCAATAATTTTATCATCAAAGCCATTTGTTAAATAAGCTTCATAAGCGTACACCCAATCTTTTTTATATTTTTTTCCAAAGACACCGAAGCCAACATTACTCCAGGTGGCCAGCAGCATTTGCGTAGCAGAAATAGGTCTGTCAACAAATTCCCATTTCGGGCCGTCATGGTTTTGATTGAACGCCCCGATTGGATTCATAACAATACCTCCCCGCAGGTTCAGCAATGGAGCAAACTCAAAGTCAACAGATGCAAATTCAATATTAATCTCCTTCGTGCCATCTTCAAATTCTATTTCACTCAGAAATTTTATCCGCTTAGCAATGGAAGAAGATACAAAAAGGGTTAATCTGCGCATTTGAAACTGGTGACCTTCTGTTATGCCATCTTCCTGTAAGTATTGATAGTTTGCTTCTGCGTAACCACCTAAGGCCACAGGCAGTTTTCCCAACTGCATAAAAGGCCGGTTATACACAGCATCCATATTAAGTAGCATACCTGATGTATCTTTTGCCGTTTTACGCAGCAATACGGGGTCTATCTGCGAATAACTTGCAGAGGATGCAAGAGTAAAGAATAAGGCTATGAATATTTTTCTCATACTTTTCGCAGGTCAATAAATAGTTGATGATTGTTTACTATTACAGGAAAGGTTCTTAAATCCCTGTCAGCGGGTCCATTGGTAACATGTCCTCTGTTGTTGTATTCGCTGCCATGTGCAGGGCATTGTAAGTAATCTCCTGCAACGTTTAGTTCCGCACCCTGGTGGGCACATTGCATCCATAATGCAGAATAATCGGTTTCACTGAATCTGTAAACACAAACCGGGAAAAGCAGTTCTTCGTTGCGTACAATGATATACAAGCGGTATTTTTCCTTTTCGTTCGTTTCAAATTCTTTTGCATCTATAAGCAAGCCATCCTTTGTAAGCCTGCCTGTTGTAAACCGTGTAGCACTACAGGAGCTGAGCAGCCCGGAGATAGCCGTAGCACCCAAACAAGCACCACAGGATTTTAGTATAAATTCTTTTCTGTTCATTTTCTATTAGCATCAATAAGTATTATAACAAATCCAGACATTAAACTCTTTTCAGTTCTGCTGTTTTAAAAAAAAGTACAGCAGACTTACTAAAGTACAAGAGTGCGACGCAACGAAAGCTTAATAGCAGTACAAATGTCTGGCCCATCATCACTTTTATAACGAATCTAAAAACTTAATCAGTTTTTGTTTTTCTACGGATGAGAGTTGCTGAAAATTGTTTTTACTACGCTGCCCTTCTCCGCCATGCAGGTTAATCGCTTCTATAATGCTTTTTGCCCGTCCATCATGCATCAGAAAATATTGCCCTCCCTGTGAATTTGGAGAAAGGCCCAAACCCCATAGTGGTGGCGTTCTCCATTCAAATGTTTTGGCGCTTCCTTCGGTATATCCATCATCTAAACCCGGCCCCATATCATGCAGCAATAAATCGGTGTAAGGTTGAAATGTTTTATTGGACAAAGCGGTGATAGAAGAAAAACCCGTTTTCAATGTTTGCTTATGGCAGCTTTCGCAACCGGATTGGATAAATAAATTTTTACCCGCTATCACATCCGCATCATTCTGGCGACGCTGAATCGGTGCCTTTAATGTTTGCAGATAGAATACCACATTATGCACTGTGAGGTCGGAAACTTCGGGGTCAATGTTCTGACCGGTATAAACATCCTTTGGTTCAAAAGTAGAAGTGATACCTATATCCTGGTTGTAGGCATTTACGGTTTGATGCAGCAAATTATAAGCCGCAGCTTTTTTACCGAAACGATGAATGTATTTACCATTTCGGGGAATGGCATTAGCATAAGGGTTGATGAACGATGGCAGGTATTCATAATTAGGTACACCTGAAATACCATCACCATCTGCATCATTGGGGTCAGCCATTGCCAGCATATCAGCATCGCTTACCAATTCCAAAAAACCTAAACCGGTATTAGCAGGTGGGGTGAACCTTGAGAAGGTCGCACCTGCTGGAATCGTTTCAGGCGTATAGCCTGGTATAGCCCTGTTCTGTAATTGCGGTCCTCCCAAATGGATGAACTGATTGCCGGTGCTGTCTGTTTGTCCAAACCTTGTAAGTGTGGTGAAGGGGTGGCCCTTGCCATCGCCAGCATGACAACTTCCGCAACTGGTAGCAACAAAGATGGAACCTAAACCGGTTTGCGAAGTAAATATCTCGTCATTAAAGGCCACATCACCTGCAAGAAAACGCCTGTTCTGTTCGTAACTGAGGCCTTCCACCGGTCCATCCAGCAGTTCCTCATCTGGCGGGGCTTGTGGCAGCATTTTTTCGCAGGCAATGAGCCCGGTAATTACCAAAACAATCAGGAATATAATCTTAAACTTTTGCATAGAGGCGGGTAAAAGTAAATAATTAGAGCCATATAATAATATAATTAGGCTAATCTAATTAAATATTTCTGTGGCTTTAGCTATCTTACAGCAAAATTGTTTGTACCGTGCATTCTTTTACTGAAGAAAACTATCTGAAAGCCATTTATAAATTACAGGAAACCAATGGTGAAGTAGTAGCCACCTCGGCGCTGGCCCAGGTTATGGGGGTGCATGCCCCATCTGTGACAGACATGCTTAAAAGGATGGCTCAAAAAAAGTTGGTAGGCTATCAAAAGTCGAAAGGCGTAAAACTGACTGAAAAAGGAAAGCAGGTGGCGGTTGGTATTATTCGTAACCACAGGCTTTGGGAAGTATTTCTTGTAGATAAATTAGGCTACCGTTGGGATGAAGTGCATGATATGGCGGAACAACTGGAGCACATACAAGGTGAAGATTTGGTAAACAGGCTGGATAAATTTTTAGGATTTCCCAAAGCAGATCCTCATGGCGACCCGATACCGGATGCGAAAGGAGTGTTGCCAAAATCCAAATCGGTTTTGCTATCCACTTTGAAAGCCGGTGATACCGGAACTTTCACAGGTGTAACGGACCATACTGCAGCATTTTTGAATTATCTTGATAAAACAGGAATAGCATTGGGTGACAGCATTAAGGTAAAAGCCATTGAAGAATATGACCAGACATATATCCTGCAATTAAAAGGCAAAAAAGACGTAACTGTAAGTTTTAAAGTAGCTAATAGTATATTGATGAGCTGAATATTAAATTGAAAATACCTTTCTTCAATTTAATGCCACTCAGTTTTTCGAGCAGCAAGACATATTCATCTGAATTGGCGGGCACTTTGCTGTACCATAACTGCAAAATACACAACAATCTCCCTCTTTGGGCTTTAGTATGGATTCGCAATTTATACACTTATAGAAATATTGACAAGCATCTACAGGCATTGTTTCTTCTTTCTGAAAGCTGCAATGAGGGCAAGTGATAGTTGATTGTAAAATGATTGTTTTCTCCATAGCATTTACTCTTTTTTACAACAAGACTTTGTTTCATTAGTACAGGTTGAATCTTCTGTAACACACATGTTGGTAGTATCACCAATAAAGTCATGGCTTTTTACTTTGTATCCTGTTTTTTTAATGGCCGATTCAATTGTTTTTATGTCAACTGTTGATTTGTCAAATGTTATTAAGCTGCTTCTGGTGGTGTACGAAGTTTTATAAGCCAAAACACCATTCACTTTGGAAAGTTGATTATTAACATGTTCTTCGCAACCCTCACAAGTCATGCCCTGAATGGTAAACTTTACCTGTTGCTTGTTATTTACTATTGCAATAGAGGCTGCCTGAACTTTTGGATTTCGATAAAACATCTTTGCGTATAAAGGAAATGTCATCATCAGAACAGCAAATACTGTTACAATTGCCAAAAAGGTTCTGGATTGAAGAAAGGATGGCTTCTTTGCTGTCTCGCAATTGCAATCCGGATTATTTGATTTTGCAGGTCGCAATTTAATATACCAGGCTAACGCCAATACAGCAACAGATAAGCCTACTAAATAAGGTCTTGCCGGTTCAATCCATGAGAAGTTTGCTGCTATGCTGCTGCTACCCGCAAGTAAAGCAACCACCGGTGTGATACAACAAAGCGAAGCTGCAATAGCGGCAAATAACCCTGCACCAGAATAAGTGCTTGATGATTTTAAGTTTATCATACCGTTTCCAGTTTTTGAGTTTGCTGGTTGATATGTTTGAAGAAAGGTTTCAAAATTTTGAGGTTCTCTTGTGTAAGAGAGTAGTAAATGGTTTGGCCTTCTTTTCTTGTCTCTACAATATTGCCGTCCTTTAATTTCCTAAGATGCTGCGAAACTGCCGGAATTGTCATGCCTAAGATATCTGCAAGGTCGCAGGGACATAGTTCACTTTCTTCTTCCAATAAATAAACAATTTTCAGCCTCACCTCATTACCTGCCAAAGCAAGTATATTGGAAAGGATTGCAAAAGATTTTTGAGATGTTTTTAATTTTGCCTTACAACTCTTTATCTGTTCCCTGTCAGCATATAATCGAATGCAGGTATTTTCAATCATCCAGCAAATATAGGCTAATTCAGTATTTAAGCAAATACTTAAATATAGTCGGGCTCTTATATTTTAATTCTTTGTATTCTTACAGCATTAAGTATAGCCAATAATGCTACTCCCACATCTGCTATCACCGCTTCCCATAAAGTGGCAACACCACCTGCTCCCAAAATCAATACAAATACCTTTACCGTCATAGCCAGTATGATGTTCTGCCATACAATCCTGCGGGTTATCTTTCCAATTTTTATAGCAGAAACAATTTTATGAGGCTGGTCATTCTGAATAACAACATCTGCTGTTTCAATAGTAGCATCGCTTCCCAAACCGCCCATCGCTATACCAGCATCTGCTAACGCAACTACAGGTGCATCGTTAACCCCATCGCCCACAAAAGCTATATGTCTGCCTTCATTTTTCAGCCTTTGAACTTTTTCTACTTTACCTTCCGGCAACAAGTCTCCATAAGCATCGTCAATACCTACTTTCTTCGACACTTCATCTACCACTGATTGCTTATCGCCGGAAAGCATAACTGTTTTGATATTGAGGCCATGCATATCCTTTACAGCTTGTACAGCATCGTCTTTTATTTCATCGGCAATTGTGATGTAGCCAGCGTATTTGTTACTGATAGCCGTTACCACAATTGTGTCAACAATATTTTCAATTTCTGCCGGATAAGCAACATTGAATTTCTTCATCAGTTTTACATTGCCGGCAAGTATTTCTTTACCATCAATTATTCCTTTCAGACCATGCCCGGAAATTTCCTCCACCTGCTCTGCCTTTGCTCCATTGCTGATTTCACCAGCGTATTCCGTAATAGCCTTTGCAATAGGATGAGTCGAATTTATTTCTAATGCTGCTGTTAGCTTAACCAATTCCTTTTCATCTGTGCCATTTGCCACTACCTGCTGTACTTTAAATACACCTTTTGTGAGTGTTCCTGTTTTGTCCATGACTACGGTATTCACTTTCGTCATTACATCTAAAAAATTTCCTCCTTTAAAAAGGATTCCATTCCTGGAAGCAAGGCCAATGCCACCAAAATATCCCAAAGGAATTGATACAACCAATGCACAGGGGCAACTGATAACAAGGAAAACTAATGCCCTGTAAAACCATGTTTGAAAATTGTAATCTGTAACAAAAAAGTACGGTACAAAGCAAAGAGCTACCGCAAGAAAGAATACAATCGGCGTATATACTTTTGCAAATCTTGAAATGAATAACTGCGTTTGAGACTTCCTGGCTGTTGCATCCTGCACCATTTCAAGAATTTTACTCAGCTTACTGTCTTTAAACAACGATTTTACTTTTACTTCTGCTACAGTGTTCAGATTAATCATACCCGCCAAAATAACTTCGCCTTTATATTTTGTGTCCGGCTTACTTTCACCCGTCAGCGCTGCGGTGTTAAATGATGCTGTTTCAGATAGCAATTCGCCATCCAATGCCACTTTTTCGCCTGGTTTTATTTGAATGACTTCATCTAATTCCACAATGGAAGGATCTGCTACCAGTGGAGAGCCGTTGCGGATGACAGTCACTTCGTCTGGCCGTACATCCAGCAAAGCCTTGATGCTTCGTTTGGCATTATTCACTGCAACATCCTGGAACCATTCTCCAATCTGGTAAAACACCATGACTGCTACGCCTTCTTCATATTCGCCAATAATGAATGCACCAATGGTTGCCACACTCATCAATACAAATTCATTAAAGAAATCGCCCCGTTTTGATTTCCGGAAAGCAAGGTCTAATACTTTGCGGCCTGCAAGTAAATAAGCAACGAGGTTGACCACAAGAGAAGGAATTTTCGGCAGCTCAATTTTGAAACCATATTCCAGCACCAGCAATACTATCAATATAAATAATGCCAGTAATAAGTCCCAATGGGTTTTCCATCCGGCCTCGTCTTTTTCAACGCCTCCGTGGTCATGACCGTCATCGGCAGAATGAAGAGGTACAACCTTAGCTTCACTCTTTACCTCGTTTGGGGTATGTTCTTCGTGATTGTGTTCCATAATTTGTTAATTGATGAAAAAAGAAATAATTCCTGTACAGATTAAAACAAGACCGGTTATTATACCAGCATTATGTTCCCATTTGTGCCAGTTTAGTTTTATTAACCCTTTATATGCAATGCGTATCCAAATAAGCATACCGGCAATAGTGATGAGAGCATACAGCCCTGCAATAAGTGCCATAAAATACCAGCCTTTACTTCTGGCTAATAGAAAGTAGGCTTCAATTTCCATACAGGGAGAAAGGAACATAGCAACGACCAATGCCAATATCACAGCACTTTTACTTTTCTTTTCTATTTGTTTTTTCTCAAGATGAAAATGATGATGTGTGTAATGTTGCCGTACAAAATATAGCCCAATCAATACAAGGATTGAAGGCCCGATTATTCTGGTAAAATCTTCAATATGAGTGGCCAGTTCACTGCCAATCAGTGCCAGCAATACGCCGATAACAACAGTGCTGATAACATGCGACATGCCTGCAATAAAAGTAATGCGGGTGGTTTCTGAAAGGCTCCAGCCTTCTTTGCGGCCAATAGCCAGCACCGGCAACCAATGGTTAGGTATAACTGCATGAAGTAGGCTGATTAAAAAACTTCCAATTAAGACAGATACCATGACAGAAATTTCGTTTTTTGGCTTTCTATGTTTTTTATAGAAATACTATTGCTTGCTCTACATCATCTATGCAATGCGGATAGAGGGATTTTGACAGATAAAAATACAGGCTCATTTGTTTTACTAGTGCCCATGCTCACCTTCTCCTGAGTTTGTCATTTTTGCCATAACAAAAAAAGCTCCCTTCACAACAATCTTTGCATCCTTTGGAATTTCTTTCAATAAGGTTATTTGTGTATAACCTACTTCTGATGCTCCTTTGGCTACAGGAATAATTTCAAAAGTGATTCCTTTCTCTTCGGTTGCCTCTTTTTTTTCTTCTTTATGGTCATGGGCTTCTTTGGCATTATGGTCTATTGTGTCTTTACCTGCTTCATGGTCTTCTTCTTCTGCATGTTTATCCGTTACTATAAAAATATAATCCTGCCCCTGCAATGTTACAATCGCCTCGGTGGGAACGGCCGGTACTGTGGCTTTAGCCAGGCTGATAATGGCGGTTACATTCATACCGTCAATCAACCCGGTTTTATTACCCATTACTTTTGCATGTACCGATACGGCCTTGCTTTCTCCCTCAAACGATGAACCCAATGAAAATATCTGTGCATCGTATTCTTTACCGGGATTGTTGGTAAGTATAAAATGTATTAACTGATTGTTTTTTAAATTTGGCAGGTCTTTTTCATAAACCGACAGGTCAAGGTGCAACTGGCTGTTATCAACTATTTCTGCTACTGGTGTGGTAACATCCACATAACTCCCCATTTTTACTTTTACATCACTCACTACTCCGCTGATAGGACTTGTAACAGCCAGTACAGAAATTAATTTTCCACTTGATAATCTTGCTGGGTTAATGCCCATTAATTGTAGCTGCTGCGCCAGGGTAGATTTCAGGTTTCGCAATGTTCGCAGCTCTGTTTCTGCAGCCTGTAAATTTTTTAATGCCCCGGCATTACCGGCATTGAGTTCCCGTTGCCGTTTTACCTCCAGTTCTGCCAATGTAATTTTTGTATTTACATTCAGGTATTCACTTTGTGCCTGTATAAATTCCGGGTTGCCGATGGTAGCAATTGTTTGACCTTTTGATACTCTACTGCCTGGCTGCACCAATAGTGATTTAATTACGCCACTATACACTGAATTTACACTGGCTTTATTTTGGTTGGGCACCCGTAAAACGCCGGTGGCTTTTAAAGAAGAAGTTAATTCCTTGTCTTCAATCACTCCTAATTCCACACCAATAGTTTTCATCTGTTCTTCTGTAAGTGTGGCTGTGCCGGGGTTTTTATGTTCATCTTCATGGCCTTCTTCTTTTGGTGCAGTTTCGGTTGCTGTATTACTTTTACCGCCACAGGCTGATAGAGCAGCAAGGCCGGTAAATAAAATCGTTGCTATTAATAATCGCTTCATCATTTTATTTTTATTGGTTGATGTAATAATTGAATTGAATTACTGATTGATTGTACGCATTTAAATTTTCCAGATAGCTCTTTTGTATTTCAATTGCCTGTGTTAAAAACTGCGATAATTCTGCAAAGCTGATTTCCCCGGAGCGGTAAGCCAAAGAAGCTGCTTTGATTATTTCTTCTGCCTGTTTTAAGCCGGTGGTTTCATAAAAGCTAAGCATACTCCGGTTCTTTTCCACTTCCTGCTGCATTTGCATTTTATAAGTGTTGAGCACTTGCGATTCATATTCATATTGCTTTTGCTGTACAGTTGCATCGGCCTGCGCCACTTTTACTTTACTCTGGTATGCTTTTGCACCAAATAATGGGAAAGCTGCTGTTACAGAAAAACCAGTAAACGGGTCTTTTGCTCCCCACAACCGCTGGCTAAAGAAACGACCGGAAAACTCAGGTTTGTTTTCATTCTTCACCAACTTAATACCGGCATTGGCAATATCGATGTTTTGTGATTGCAACGCTAATACAGGATGAACACTGTCGCCAATAATTTCCGGCAGTGTTAATTTTTCCAACGGCGACATTTGCGGCAGCATCACATCAGTTGAATTTAATAATTGCATTAATGATTGCTGTTGTATCAGCATTTCTTTGCTTACCTGTTGTATGAGTGCCTGTAATTCCCTCATCCGTACATTGGCGGCAATGCTGTCAAGCCCGGGGCTGTCGCCTGTTTTTACTTTTAGTATAGCGGCAGCATTAAGCGATTTATAAATACTATCTAAGCGCTGATACAACTGCTGTTTATCCTGCAAATACCAAAGCTGGTAATACACCGTTCTCACATCTCTTTTTAATTGCACATCAATAGCCGCCGCATTCAGGTTATAATATTTTAACTGCTCGCTATACAGATTTTTTTGTGCTTTGTACAAGCCCGGCCATGCTACCGACTGCGATACACCTATTTTCAGGATGCCTTTATTATCAGTTGGCCGCATGTCTTCGTTTTCGGCAAACACACCTGTTTTAGGTAAAGCAGTTGCCGTGTTTATCTGTGCCTTGCCTTTATTTATTTGCTGGTTGTTTACTTCGTATTGCAAATTGTTTTTTGCAAGGTTGATGGCTTCACTGCTGCTTACTCTTTTTGTTACGGGTTGCTGTGCCTGTGCATTTGCTGATAAAGACAATAAAGCAATACCGGTAATAATTGCCGTTACTGGTTTCGTTTTCATTTTACGTTTTGATGAAAAGATAATGTAGAGCAACGGCAGTACTACTAATGTCAGGAACGTTGCAGTAATTAATCCGCCAATAACAACTGTTGCTAATGGTTTTTGTACTTCGGCTCCTGCACCCGTTGATAAAGCCATTGGTATAAAACCTAACGCAGCTACAGATGCCGTCATTAAAACAGGCCGCAGGCGGATTTTTGTTCCTTCCAATACCCGTTGCACAATGTCTTTTATGCCATCCTTTTCCAATTGATTGAATGTGCTGATAAGTACAATGCCATTTAATACTGCCACGCCAAACAATGCTATAAAACCTACGCCTGCTGAAATGCTGAATGGCATCCCTCTAAGCAGCAATGCAAATACTCCACCGATGGCACTCATTGGTATTGCAGTAAAAATCAGCAATGCTTCTTTGATTGAGCCAAAGGTGAAATAAAGCAAAAGGAATATGAGCGCTAACGCAACCGGAACGGCAATTCTTAATCTTGCAGATGCCTCCTGTAAGTTTTCAAATGTGCCACCGTAAGTATAATAATAGCCGGTTGGCAATATTTTGGCAGTGTTTAACTTCTCCTGTATTTCTTTTACCACACTGGCCACATCACGGCCTTTTACATTAAAGCCTACCACAATTCTTCGTTTGCCTTCTTCCCGGCTTATCTGTGCAGGGCCTTCTTTAAACGAAATGGTTGCTACCTGCGATAAGGGGATTTGGTTGCCTTCATTGGTTGCGACAAATAAATTGCTTACATCATCAATAGATGTGCGGCTGGCACTGTCAAGCCTTACTACCAAATCAAACTTTCTTTCATTTTCAAAAACAACCCCGGCAGCTTCGCCTGCAAAGGCTGTACTGATTGTATGATTGATGTCTTCAATGTTCAATCCGTACCCTGCAATCTTTGCCCGGTCGTATTGTATGGTGATTTGTGGCAGCCCGGTTGTTCTTTCAACCTGCGGTTCTGTTGCACCGCTTACTGATTGCACAACTTTAGCCACTTTGGGTGCAATGTTTGCAAGTGTATCAATATTTTCTCCGAAAATTTTTATGGCTACATCCTGCCGTACACCTGTCATCAGTTCGTTAAACCGCATTTGAATTGGTTGTGATGCTTCAAAGAAAACACCCGGTATCACTTCCAGTTTTTCAGTCATCATCGCAGCTAATTCGTTATAGTCTTTGGTAGTTGTCCATTCGCTTTTGGGTTTGAGCATAATGATTATATCGGTGGCTTCGGGTGGCATAGGGTCAGTAGGTACTTCTGCACTGCCTGTTTTGCCTACCACCATTTTTACTTCCGGAAATGATTTGATGATTCGGCTTGCCTGCATGGAAGTTTCCACACTTTGGGTTAATGATGTGCCTTGTGGCAAAATGCAATGAAACGCATAATCGCCTTCCTGTAACTGAGGAATAAATTCACCGCCCATTTTCCCGAAGATGATTAAAGCTATTGCTAACAAGCCAACTGCTCCGCTCACTACAGCGTATTTCATTTTAATTGCCCAACGGATAAGCGGTGAATATAACCGCTGAAAAAAATCCATCAGCCTGTCGGCAATATTTGTTTTGTGCGCTGATTTTTTTGACAGGAATAATGCAGACATCATAGGTATGTATGTAAGAGAAAGTATCAACGCCCCCAAAATGGCAAAGCCTACTGTTTGCGCCATTGGCCGGAACATTTTCCCTTCTATTCCCTGTAGTGAAAGAATAGGTAAATAAACAATCAGGATAATGATTTGCCCGAATGCTGCGGAACTCATCATCTTTTTTGCACTGCCTTCCACCGCTTCATCCATTTGCTGCTGTGTAAGTTTGCCTGCTATTTTTTTGGAAGCCAGGAAATGCAATGTTGCTTCTACAATAATTACTGCGCCATCTACAATCAATCCAAAATCTATAGCTCCCAAACTCATCAGGTTAGCACTTACACCAAACAGCCGCATCATGCCCAATGCAAACAGCATGGATAACGGAATGGCAGATGCAACGATTAAACCCGCCCTGAAATTGCCCAAAAAAAGTATCAGTACCAGCAATACAATCAATGCACCTTCCAGCAAATTAGTTTTTACGGTGCCCACAGCCCGGTTCACTAATCCTGTTCTGTCCACATACGGCTCAATTTCCACATCATCGGGCAAGGCTTTTTTTATAGTTTCAATTTTTTGTTTCACCCTGTTCACAACCGATGCACTGTTGGCCCCTTTCAGCATCATTACAATACCGCCTACCACTTCTTTTTCGCCGTTGTAGGTTACCGAGCCATACCGGACTGCATTGCCTAACTGTACCTCTGCAACATCTTTTATTAATACGGGAATGTTGTTTACTTTTTTTACTACCGTATTCTTAATATCATCCATTGAATTAATGAGGCCAATGCCCCGGATGAAATAAGCGTTGGGTTTTTTATCAATGTAAGCGCCGCCTGTGTTTTCATTATTTTTTTCCAATGCCAAAAAAATTTCGGCAATCGTCACATTCATGCCTTTGAGCCGGTTAGGGTTAACAGCAACCTCATATTGCTTTAATAATCCGCCAAAGCTGTTTACTTCTGCCACGCCGGGGGTGCCGTAGAGTTGCCTTGCCACAATCCAGTCCTGCATGGTTCGTAAATCCATAGCAGAGTATTTGTTTTCTGCTCCTTTCTTTGGGTGAATAATGTACTGGTATATTTCTCCTAAACCTGTACTAACCGGGGCAAGTTCAGGAGTGCCCAATCCTTTGGGAATTTTTTCTTCTGCCTCTTTTAGTTTTTCATTAATTAACTGACGGGCAAAATAAATGTCAATGTCGTCGTGAAAAACAACGGTGATCACAGACAAACCAAATCTTGAAATGGAACGCATCTCTTCCAAATCGGGCAGGTTAGCAAGGCTTTGTTCAATAGGATAGGTTACTAGTTGTTCTGTTTCCTGTGCCGCCAGTGTGGGAGTAAGGGTGATAATTTGCACCTGGTTATTGGTAATATCAGGCACAGCATCAACGGGTAGCTTACCTGCACTCCATACGCCCCAAATAATAAGTGCCAGTGTCATTAACCCGATAATGAGTTTATGTTTGATACTGAAATGAATGATTTTATTTAGCATGTTTTTATTCTATTTGGTTATATGCCTGTAGAAGTGGTAAATCCTTTCTGCAATAGCTGCCAGAAGAATTGCACAGCACAGCGTTATAACAATGATTTTAATTACTCTTAACCCTAAAGACTGTTTGGCCTTTTTAGATTTTTTAATAGTTACCATTTTGCAATAATTGAAAATGGATAATGCACTACATGCCTGAACCGGCAATGCAGGAAATCAAGAATAGCAGTAATTAAGATAACTGAGGGGGCTGCCAAATGGCGGAGTAAACTTCTGTATCGGCATCATCATTAAACAGCGGATGTTTTTGTGAAAGAAAAACAATTTTGGATGCCTGTATTTTTGATAAGGGATAATAAAATGCTGATGCTGCACAACATGAACAAGTACAGAAAGGGGTGCATGATTCTGATTGGTGCTGATGCTGCTGGTGATTATCAGGGGCAGCAATTTTTACTTCTGACTTTGCATTGCACTCCACACTATCCCCACAGGGAAGGCATGACAAGTAGAGCATGAAGCAACTGAGTATGAAGAAAAACGGACGCATTGTTGCAAAAATAACGGCTTATGTTGCATTTTCTAAAAAATGCCACAGGTAAAATGGTAATATGGTTGCAAAAAACAGGGAATCAGTGGTTTTTTACTGATTTCGTAACCTTTTCTTGTTCCATTTGGCACTAACAAAGAATAAAGCAAAACCGCTAATAACAGTAACCAACCCAAAAATAGAAAATACCCTGAGCAGCCAGTTGCCGATATGGTCCCGGCTTTCATAATCCATGGTATGCATCATCCATAGAAAATCAAAGATTCGCCACTTGCTGTTCCTGAACTTTTGAACAGTTCCTAATTCACTGGCTACATATACTGTAGTCCTTGAGGGATGTTCAAAAGTAATGGCATAAGCGGGCAATGGGCTTTCCCGGTATTCATGATGACCGTTAGTGGTGGCGAGATATTCCACTGATTTTACTTTTGGTTCGCCATTAAACCGCATCTTCGCCATCTCAATCGCTTCTTGCTTTGTCAACGGGCCACGAAGCTGTCCTGTTTCCGCATTGGCAAGATGATTCATTGTTTGCATCTCATGCTGATGTCTGGTTTCATTTGGCAAGGCATTTACACAACGAACCTGGTAAAAAGGCTTGCCCAATATTTCTATCAATTGTACAGATATTAGCGAATCAACCCGGTGAGCTTTCTTTATGGTATCTAATACCATTGTTGGGCTTACCAGTGATATATTAGAAGAAAGAAGTGGGGCGTTTTTCTTTTGAAAATCTCCATGCACTTCATCCATATTACTCCAACTGAAGTAAAGACCGCCAATTGTCCAAAGTAAAAACTGAACGCCTAAAATTACGCCGAGCCAGCGGTGTGTCTTTCGGATGTAATAATGCTTGCTTTTTGCCATAAACAGTTTGGTTGTTGGTAATGTTTTATTTTACTTTTAGCAGACTTGCATTTATAGCTACCACCACTGTACTCACACTCATCAATACTGCCCCGGCAGCAGGACTTAACAATATTCCCATTTTATACAACACACCCGCCGCCAATGGCAAAGCCACCACATTGTAACCGGTGGCCCAAATTAAATTCTGAATCATCTTCCTGTAAGTGGCTTTGCCAAACTGAATCAATGAAACTACATCCTTCGGATTGCTGTTAACCAGTACAATCCCGGCTGTTTCGGCGGCGATATCAGAACCTGAACCAACAGCAATGCCCACATTGGCCTGGGCCAAGGCAGGAGCGTCATTTACTCCGTCACCTGTCATAGCAACATATTCGCCTTTATCTTGCAACTCTTTTATTTTCTCTAATTTCTGGTGCGGTAATACTTCGGCGAAAAAACTGCTCATGCCCAATTTTCCAGCAACAGTCTCCGCCACTTTTTTATTATCACCTGTTAATAAAACAGATTTTATATTATCGCCATGAAGCGTTTTAATAGCTTCTGCTGATTCCGGCCTGATTGCATCAGATAAAGCAATATAACCGGCAAGTTTATTGTTAACTAAGACAAATACGACAGTCTCAGTATCATCGGCCTTGAAATCATCAGGAAACGAAATATTTTTTTCCCTAAGGTAGCCGGGACTTACCACTTTAATATCGTTACCATCAACTGTTGCTTCAATTCCTTTACCCGTTATGGCATTGAAGTTAGTGGCAGAAGAAAACGTTAGCGATAAGTCTTTTGCTTTTTGAATAATCCCGGTTGCGATTGGATGTTCAGAATTTTGTTCCAGTGCAGCCGCATATTTCAATAATTCATTTTCAGAAAGCCCTTCTGTTAATGAAATAATTTTTGACACTTCAAACTTTCCAACAGTTAGCGTGCCCGTTTTATCAAATACCAGTGTGGTTATTTTTCTTGCATTTTCAAAAGCTGTTCTGTTTTTAATTAACAGTCCATGCTTTGCAGACAATGCGGTTGATTTGGCAACAACCAAGGGCACTGCTAACCCTAAAGCATGAGGACAACAAATAACGATGACGGTTACCATCCGCTCAATAGAAAAAGCCAAATCCTTTCCGGATAAATACCATAAAAGAAAAGTAGTGATGCCAGCAACAATAGCGATCAGCGTCAGCCATCGGGCTGCTCTGTCTGCAATTAGCTGCGTCTTTGACTTTGATTTTTGTGCTTCCTGTACCAGTTTTATAACCTGTGATAAGTAAGAATCCTTTGCCCCATGTGCAACAGCTACTTTTATGGCGCCATTACCATTAATAGAACCGGCAATTACTTTATCGCCTTTTGTTTTTTCTACCGGTTTTGATTCACCGGTAAGCATGGATTCATTCAGGTAACTTTCTCCATCTACTATTATCCCGTCGGCTGCAACTTTTTCTCCGGGTTTAATAAGGATTATATCTTTCTCCTTTAATGTTTCTGTTTTTACATCCGTCACCTGTTCACCCTGTACCAGGTGAGCATCGTCCGGCATCAGTTGTACCAATAGTTCCAGTTCTCTGGATGCACCGGCTACTGACTTCATTTCTATCCAATGTCCCAATAGCATAATAACAATAAGTGTTGCCAGTTCCCAAAAGAAATCCATACCCTTTAACCCAAATACTGTTGCCACACTGTAGATGTATGCCACAGAAATGGCAAACCCAATTAACGTCATCATGCCGGGATTTTTTGCACGTATCTCACCAACGAACCCTTTTAAAAACGGCCATCCGCCGTAAAAGAAGACAACGGATGACAATGCAAGCAACACATACTTTGAACCGGGAAAACTGAAATGAATATTCAACCAGTGTTGTATCATTTCTGATAACAGCATAATAGGTATAGTGAGAATTAGTACCACAAAAAATCTTTTTTTGAAATCGGCAATGCCCGATGTGTGAGCTTCATGTCCACCATGTTTTCCCGGCTTTTTCAAAGGGAATAAGGTCATTCCGCATAAAGGACATTTACCCCGCCCATCCTGAACAATTTGCGGGTGCATGGGACAGGTGTATTTGGTAAATCCCTGTTGTGTTATATTGATATTTACAATAGGTGCAGGTTGCCGCACATGGCCTTCCGGCTTTTCTGTTTTATGTTCTGTATGGTGATGATGTGAGTGGCTGTTATCTGATACCCCTTTTACAGGAATAAGTTTCATTCTGCATTTTGGACAATCACCCGGTTTATCCTGAACGATTTCAGGGTGCATCGGACAAGTATATAGCTGCTGTTCCATAAACTGATTATTTAATGACGAAAGGGAGTTCAATTTTTATCTTCTCCCATGCTACCGATATTTTTCCCTTATTGTTGCTATTCGCATCTATAAAATATTGCAGCCTTTCCGTATGTGCATTTTTCTCAGGTTTTACTTTTAGTCTTATCACATCCTCTTTTTCGTCGTATTCAGTTGCCAGATGCTGCTTCCATTGTTTGTTTATAATAATAGTCCATTCATTTTTTCCCGGTATGGTAAAGAGAGCATATTTACCTGCCGGTATTTCCTTGCCATTAACGATAAATGTTTTGGGTATTTCAAGTGTGGTGGCATCATGTGCGCCGGTTACCCATACTTCATCGTAAGGAACAAGACCGCCCCAGATGATTCTTTTACGAACACCGGGTGAATGGTAATTGATTTTTATACTATCACCGGCTACGATGGCATACGCCATAGATTTGATACTTTTCTTAGTAGTATCTTTTACCAGGTTTGGATTATAGCATACTTCCTCTGTTTTTTGTGCTATCGTTTTGCCAAAGAATAGAAAAGAGACTACTGTAAGAATTGTGATTACAAAATATTTACTCATATTGGTTTATTGTTTTGTTGCATTAATTATCTGAACCTCTCCAAAAATTGTTTTGAATTTCTTCCTGATGGCAGCATTCTTAAACCCGACTTCATGCATCAATAAAGGCATCAAACCTTTTGCATTGGCACTTGTTGGTTTATATCCATCTAAGCCACGAATAGTATTAAATAGTAATCGCTGTAGCCATGATTCCGAACGTCCAAAATCAGCTATGAAAAGTTGTCCGCCATTTTGGGTAACTCTGAATAACTCTGCAAGGATTTTTTGTTTCACCGAAGTTTCTAAATGATGAAACACCAGGCAGGATAGTATGCGGTCAAAACTGCCATCATCAAATGGAAGTGTTTCACCATTATAGCCGGTTAACTTAATATCAAGTTTCTTTTGTTTGATTTTTTCCGTTGCTTTATTCAGTATGGCTTTATCAATATCTATTCCGGTTATGTTAATTCCAGGACGATGTTCTTTCGCCATGATAGTAAGTGTTGCAGTGCCACAACCAAAATCTAAAACAGAAGTTTTGTCTGTTAAATAGGAAATATTAATTAAGGATTGTTTTATGCTTGCTTCAGGCATTGTAATCCCCACCAAAAAATCATACATGGGTGTGAGCCACCTGAAACGTAACGCTGAAACAAACTTTACTTCTGACATGACATTCGTTATTTAATGATTATGCCCGGCCATCGGGTCGGCTCCTTTTTTAAATACATATTCGCTGTGCAGTAAATAAGCCCCTGTAAGTACTACCACATCACCAGACTTTAATCCTGATTTAATTTCAATCCGGTCATCACTTTCCAAGCCTGTTTGAACCATCACACTTTTAAATGTATTCTTCCCGGTTTGAATCCAGACTGTTGCTCCTTTCCCATCTCTTATTACTGCATCAATGGGAAGTGTGAGTGATTGCCGTTGCGGACTTTTCAATAACACATACGCAGGCATGCCGGGCTTTAACTGGTTGCCCGGATTAGGGATTGAAACCCGGATAAGATTTATTCTTGTGTCGGGATTGATTTCGGGATTAACAAATTCAATGCGGCCTTTGATTTCCTTATTGTCAAAATCAGGGAGCTGAACAATGGCTGCACTGTTCCTGTTCAGTTCCGCCAATTGAGAAGTATAAACCTGTGCCTCCGCCCATAAAGTTGACAGGTCGGCAAGCTTTACAATGGTTCCGCCTTCCATTACATAATCTCCTTCTCTGATGTCTAATTGTGTAACATATCCGCCTGCTGCGCTGTAAAAAGTGGTAATGGGTGTTGCTTTTTTTGTTGTTGCCAGTTCGTTTATCTGTGTTTCACTTAAACCCCAAAGGAGCAGTTTGTTTTTTGCACTCTGAATTAGCTGGTCAAAGTCTATGACGGTTTCGGTGGTAAATGTTTTCTTTTTATCCAGTGCAAGAAGATACTCCTGTTTGGCATTGTTCAGTTCTTCACTGTACAAGTCATAAATGGGCAAATCTTTCCTAACATAGTCACCCAAATTTTTGTAGTACAGCCTTTCAATCCTGCCCATTATTCTTGAACTTACTGAAGTAGCTTTCATCTGGTCGAAATTCAATGTAGCGGTCAATACTAACTGGTCGCCGATAGTGCCGTTACGGATAGTATCAGTTTGTATATTCCCCAATTGTATTTGCTGTTCGCTCAACTGCAATTCATCTTTGCTCTCACCATTCTTTTTTTTCACCGGTGTTAAATCCATTTTACAAATAGGGCATTTGCCCGGCTTATACTCCACTACCTGCGGGTCCATCGAGCAGGTATAATAAGTATCCGGGTCTTTAGGTATTTCCGTTTTGTTTTTGCAGGAAATAAAAAAGAGAAGGGCTATTGTTATTATTATGGTATATCGCATAATCAGTTTTTTATTTTGATGAAACTCTCACTGTCCATTAAATATTGGGCATTAGCAGCAACAGAATCTGTTACCGTCAATCCACTTAAAATTTGAATGTGTTTTTCATGAATGATACCCGTATAAATTTTTACCGCCTTAAACCCTCCATCTGTTTTACCAAACACTACTTTATCCATTCCTAAAGAAAGTACGGCCTCTTTTGGCAACCAGTATGCATCCTTGGTATTTCCAAAAATGGTTGCCTTAACCTGGCTTCCGATTGGAATTTTCAGGCTGCTGTTATTAAAGTAAACTCTTGCAGTAAGCGTTTTACTCTCGTTTCGGTAAAATGGTTCAATAAAATCAATACTTGCCCTGAAGTCTTTACCTGGGGCCGTTTCCGGAACAACTCTTACGGTATTACCAATTTTTACCAGTGATTGATTATCTCCATAAATATTGAGAATAGCCCAGGCCCTGTCGGGATTAAAGACAGTGAAAACAGATTGCCCTTTCTGAATATACATTCCTTCTTTTAACGAAAGCTCTTCCGTTATTAGTGAAATATCTTTCATAATTCCTGCAGATGTGTTCATTGTGCCACCATTTGCCGCTTCATGAATATGACCACTGTAATTACTGTAAACCGCAATGGTTAAAGATGGCGTGCCTGATTGAATAACTTGTTGCAGCTGTTCATTACTCATGCCAAGCAGCAATAGTTTTTCTTTTGCCGCCTGGATGAAGGTTTTATTTTCTGCATCGTTCTTTAACAGAAATAATAAATTCTGTTGTGCAGTTAGTAATTCAGGACTGTAAATATCGAGTATCTTTTGTCCTTTGTTTATTTTCTGGTAACGGTATCGGACATATAGCTTTTCAATTCTGCCGGAAACTCTTGCCGAAATACTTCCCACCTGTCTTGTATCATAAGCAATATTTCCTAACGCTTCAATTTCTATTTGCTCACCTCTTTTCTCAACTGTTGTTACAGGAATTGATGATATTACAAATTCGTTAGTGGGTTTCAGCAATGATTCCAATTCAACATCAACTACTTGCTTGCTGCCGGTTTCTTTTTTCACCAAATCCATTCCGCAGATTGGACATGTGCCAGGTTTATCCCTAATAATTTCAGGGTGCATCGGACAAGTGTATTCTGCTTTATCAGTTTCATGCTTATCCTGCTCCATCTTTACTAATTCCATTCCGCACTTAGGACATTTACCCGGCTTATCACTGAATACAGAATCTTCCGGCATGGGGCAGGTGTACATTTCTTTTGTCGTTTCTGCGTTATGTGCTGCATGAGGGTCTTCGTTATTATTATTGCAGGCTACAGCTGCAATCAACAGCATTAAACAACTTATAAAAAATAATTTCTTCATTGTATTTTTTGATTAGCTCAATAGATATTGCAACATCATGCCATCATCTTCATGTTCCAGGTTGTGGCAATGGAAAACAAATTTTCCAGTATTGTTTTCAAATGGAACAATCACACTCACCGTTTCACCGGGCATTACGAGTACCGTATCCTTCCATGCACCTTCTGAAGCAATCAACCTGCCACGACCGCCGGTACGTTGCATCACCTGGAAGAATACCCCATGCAGGTGCATTGGATGCGGCTCATCGCCATTGCTGTTATCAAACACCCATATCTCATTTGTATTTGCAGCAACTGTTTCATCAATACGGCTGCTGTCAAATAATTTTCCATTAATACGATGACGCATCTGCATTCCATCATTCATTGGCACCCCATGATGCTCCATTGCGTTTGAAATTTCAAAGGTTCTTGTCTTAACAGCAGATGAAGCCGGAACAGTTGATACATTGGAAAGGGTTGCCGCAACAGTAAATGAATCAGTAACACTGGCCGTTACTTTAAATTTCATGATTTGAAATTGCTGTTTACCCTGCGCCTCACCACCGTTAGGAAATTCTTTGCTTAATAAAAATATTTCTGTACCAATAGCATTTCCGGCAAAGTTTACCAGTACATCCAGACGTTCCCCGGGAGCAATCAAAATTTCCTTTACTGAAGATGGGTTCTTCAATAAGCCTCCGTCATTCCCGATTATTATCAGATCTGCATTATTACTCAGTGCCAGGTTATACACTCTTGCATTAGAGCCATTCAAGATTCGAAGGCGATAATAACGGGTGGAGACCCCTATATATGGCGAATAAACACCATTCACTAAAATAGATTCCCCCATGTACCCAGCCATTACTTCCTCCATTGATGGATTATAAGTGATGTCATTTGAAGAAATACGTTTATCCTGTATTACTAATGGAAGTTCAAACTGACCGGATGGAAGATTAAGTGCCGCTTCTTCGGCATCATTAATGATGAACAGACCGGCTAATCCCTGGAACACCTGCTTACCAGTCATCTGATGCGGATGCGGGTGATACCAGCTTAAACCTGCTCGCTGGTTTACGGTAAACTGGTAGCGGAATGTTCCTCCTGCATTTGCAAGCTGGTCTGGATGTCCATCCATAAGAGCGGGGATTTTTAACCCATGCCAATGAATATTAGTATGCTCAGATAAATTATTCTGTAATAAAATATTTACTGCATCGCCTTTATTTATCCTGAATGAAGGACCTAATAAACTATTGGGCTGATAACCCAATACAGGAATATTTGTTCCTTTCAGATTAGCGGTGGTTGACTGTGCTGTAAGCGTATGATTTACTCCTGCCAGCGATGCAAAAGAAAGCAATTTTGAAAAATCTCCTTCAGAGACCATTACCGGTTCCGTCATCAAACCTCTGTGATGTTCTTTTTTACATCCTGAGCAACTGGCAAGAAAACCAGTAACTGTTCCACCGGTGATAACGGTTCCGGCGCTAAGCCCGGACATCTTTAGAAAACTTCTTCTTTTCATAAAACGGGTTTTATTTTTTTTCAATAATTCTTTCAATTGTTACCTGCAAACGCAGCGACTGGTTCAGCAATTCTACGTATTCAAGCTGTTTCATATTCAACCTTTCCCAGGCATCATAGAGCATAAATAATTCCTCCGTGTTTTGCTCGTAACCCAATTGCATTGTTTTGTAATTATTTCTCAGTGCAGGAATTATATTTTCTTCATAGAGTTTAATTTGTTTTTTCTTTAACTCTAATTCATTGCGCATACCATAGGCCATGCCACTATATTCGTTCACCATCATTTCTTTTTGCGATTGAATAGCATAACTTTTCCATTTCAGGCTTTCGATATTCGCCTTATTCATTTTGGATGACCATTTCGCCATTGGAATCCTCACCATACCCATGATTGTATATTGCAAAGGCTGACCGCCAAAACCAAACATATTGTCATAACGAATACCGAATTGTGGTTTGAGTGCAGCTCTTTCTGTTTCCTGTTTCAGCCTGGTAAGACTCATTTCCTGGTCAAGCGATTTTAAATCGCTTCGGTTACTGTAAAAAAGTGTACTGTCGAATATGATGCCGGAATAATCATTTAACTGGTAAGTACTGTCAATATCAAAATCAATCATAGCATTTCTTCCCATCAGTGCATTAAGCCGTATTCTTTTTTCACGAATGTCATTCTCAAACATCAACTGCATATTCTTTACATCACCCAATGCAGCTTTTGCTTTATAATAAGCACTGATTTTTTCCAACCCGTTTTTATAGCGTATCTCAGCATTCTTAATCATGAAATCAAGAATCTTTTCATTCTCTGCCAGTATTACCAATTTCTTTTTCAGAATTATCCATTCGTAGTAAAACTGTTTAGCATCATTGATTAGTTCATTCAGCGTGGCATTCTTCTTTTCTTTTTCCACGGACGACATGGCTTTCATGTAGCGTTCATCAGCATCCAGTTTTTTCCTGTTTGGAAACATCTGCTCACCGGAAACCATAATGGAACCCATACCCGGAATATCACCTTCCCTGTGCCAGAGCCTTACATCATACGGTGTCATAAACTGGCCGATGCCAACCTGCGGAGGCATCCAGCTTCTTGCACCTTTAGCCGCTTCATCCATTGAGCGGATTTCATTGTCATACATCTTCACTACCGGATGCGATGCTTTGGTGCTGTCAATAACAGCATCCAGCGTCATTGTTTGCGAACGGCTGCTGAAACCAACAGTTAATGCAAACAGTGTCGGAAATAGTTTATTCTTTAACATCTATCAATTCAATTTTGCCTTTACGTTTTAATTCTCTTTCCTTAATCATTTCAAATATTACGGGAGTAATGAGTAATACATAAATGGTGGATGAGATGGTTCCTCCGATTAATGGAATGGTGATGGGCCGCATAATATCACTGCCTACGCCGGTTGCCCAAAGAATGGGTATCAAACCAAACAGACCCACTGAAACTGTCATCAGTTTTGGCCGCAGCCTTTTTGCCGAACCTTCAATAACAAACTCCCTGATGATAGCAGGAGTAAGTGTTGCCTTTGAATTTCCATGTTTGGCAACCATATTATTCATGGCTTCATTCAGGTAAATGGTCATCAGCATGGCAGTTTCTATTGCCATTCCGAAAAGTGCAATAAATCCAACGGCTACTGCAACCGATAAATTGATACCATAGAAATAAACCATGAATACACCGCCAATTAAAGCAAACGGAACAGTAATCATTGTAACGGTTGCTTCTTTAAAAGAATGATAAGTAAAGTAGAGCACCATGAAAATGATGATAATCACAATTGGTAAAATCATTTTCAACGTACGGTTTGCTCTTATCTGGTTTTCCCATTGTCCGCTCCATTCCAGGAAATAACCTTTGGGTAGTTTAGTAATCATTTTGTTCAATCTCTCCTGTGCTTCTTTTACCGTGCTGCCCAAATCTCTTTCTCTCACATTAAACAAAACCGTACCTCTCAGCATCGCATTTTCCGAATTAATCATCGGGGGGCCATCACTCAGTTTTATATCCGCTACTGCTTCCAAAGGAACAGGCCCAAAATTCATAGTCTGTACCTGTAGTCGCTTTAATTCTTCGAGATTGTTACGAAAATCCTGTCCGTATCTTGCATTCACTGAAAAACGCTGACGGCCTTCAATGGTAGTAGTGAGTTTCATTCCTCCTAATGCACTTTCAATAACGGTGTTCACATCATCCACACTTAAACCATAGCGGCCTATTTCTTCCCGCTTTACGGCAATATCAACATATTTACCGCCAGTGATTGGCTCTACATACAAATCTTTTACACCATCAATTCCTTCTAACTGTTTTTTTATTGTTTGTGCAAAGACATAAATGCTGTCAAGGTTTTGCCCGTACACTTTTAATCCCACATCAGTACGGATACCTGTTGAAAGCATATTAATCCGGTTGATGATGGGCTGTGTCCATCCATTCGTAACACCCGGTATCTGCATTTTTGAATTAAGTTCATTGATGATTCCATCCTTTGTCATGCCTTCCCGCCATTCGGATTTAGGTTTCAGTAAAATGATTGTTTCTATCATGCTGATAGGGGAATTATCAGTAGCAGTATTTGCCCTGCCTGCCTTGCCCAATACATGCGACACTTCGGGAACGGTACGAATGATTTTATCCTGTACCTGCAGCAATCGTTTTGCTTCTGAGTTAGAAACATCAGGCAGTGTAACAGGCATAAACAGTAATGAGCCCTCATCCAGTGGCGGCATAAATTCAGAACCAAGACGGGTCATCATAATAATTCCGGTAGCCAAAGCAATAATGTTAACCGCTATGGTGGTCTTACGCCATTTTAAACACCATTTCAAAATGGGAGTATAGATTTTCTCCAGTGTTCTTGTAATCGGATTTGCGCTTTCTGGTTTTAATCGTCCCTTCAGAAAAAATGAAATCAGTACCGGCGTTAACGTAATGGCTAAAAAAGCATCAATAAGCAGAATGAATGTTTTTGTCCATGCTAACGGATGAAATAGTTTACCCTCCATTCCTGTTAATAAAAAAACAGGGAGAAAAGATGTAACCACTATGATGGTAGAATAGAAAACACCTGGGCCAACTTGTTTTGATGACTTTTCAATTATCGTATTCCTTTCTTCTGCTGTCAACGGGTCTTTATTTCCTTTGAACCACTTTGCCATGTTTATGCTTTGTCAGATGAATTAATTTTTGTTGATTGTGCTTCGCTGATATGCCGGTAAGCATTTTCCACCATTACAATACCATCATCCACCACCACACCAATGGCCAGCGCAATGCCTGTTAATGACATGATATTGGAAGAGATGCCAAACATTTCAAGGAAAATGAAACCTGCGGCAACGGAAATAGGTAATTGAATTAAAATAATTACTGCACTGCGCCAGTGAAAAAGAAAGATGAGTACAATCAGGGAAACAACAATCATTTCTTCAATCAATGTGCCTTTTACAGATTCAACGGCTTCCTGAATCAACGTGCTTCGGTCATATGATGTTTTGAATGTTACTCCCTCCGGCAAACCTTTCTCTACTTCTTTCATTTTTGCTTTTACAGCTTCAATGACTTTATTAGCATTCTCATTGTAGCGCATCACTACAATTCCTCCAACCACTTCGCCTTTTCCATCCATATCAAATATGCCGAGGCGTAAATCACCACCCATTTGTACAGAGCCAATATCTTTTACCCTTACAGGTATGCCATTGTAGTTACTCAATGCAATATTTTCAACATCTTCTTTGCTTTTGATATAACCCAACCCCCGAATGATATAAGCCATATCTGCCATTTCGAATTTTCTGCCACCTACATCATTGTTATTAGCTTTCACTTTGTTCATCACATCCATCAGGGAGATGTTGTAATACTGCAGCTTCACGGGGTCAACCACTAACTGGTATTGTTTTTCAAAACCCCCAAAGGAGGCCACTTCAGCAACACCCGGTACAGTTTGCAGAGCAAACTTGATATACCAATCCTGCAATGCCCTTTGCTCACCTAAATCCATTTTGGGTGCATCGAGATGATACCAGTAGATATGCCCAACACCTGTTCCATCGGGGCCTAATGTTGGAGTAACTCCCTGCGGTAATAAACGTTGAGCAAAATTCAACCGTTCCAAAACCCTTGTTCTTGCCCAATAGATGTCCACGTTATCTTCAAAAATCACATACACAAAACTCATCCCGAACATGGATGAACCCCGGATGTTTTTAATTTTTGGAATGCCCTGCAGGTTACTCACCAGCGGATAGGTAACCTGGTCTTCCATTACCTGCGGGCTGCGGCCCATCCACTCTGTGAAAACGATAACCTGGTTCTCACTTAAATCAGGAATGGCATCAATCGGGTTTTTCTTAACAGAGTAAATGCCATACGCAAACAGGCCTGCTGCGAACAGCAGCACAATAAGCCTGTTGCGTAAAGCGAGTTCAATTAATTTTTGAACCATATGAGGTTTGGTTAAATCATTATTTAATTACTTCTTCCACACGGCCACACTTGAACATTTCAGAGCCGAAATAAGGATTCTTAATTTCCTTTACTTCGCTAATCCACATAGCACCCTGGTTGTCCCTTGCCATCGGGCAGTGGTCATGATAAACCGGGCGACCAGCTCCGAAGTTTTTTACCAACTCATACACTACCTCACTCATCTGTACAAAATGTGAACGCTGATGTTTTATGTTATCACCATTTTTGGCAATATGCGCTGCATGTTCTTTCATTTCTTCTTCGTTTGCATCGTATGCAGTTTTTTGCCCGGCTGTTAACAATGATTTGTCCAGTTTACCCAGTGCATCTTCCATAGCTTTTGCGCCACTTGCTGCTTCACCGGCATTATCATTTGCCAGCCCATTTTTGATATGCAGGTAATGGTCAACAATTGTTTTAATGGAGGAAGCAGCATTTGCATCCACGTTTGTATAAACAACTGCAACTGCTTTCACATCTTTGTCATCCGTAGCAACAGCATGTTGCGTAGTGTCTTTATCCATTTTACTCATGTCATGCCCCTCATGTTCATTTTTGCTTCGGTTGCTGTTACAAGCCGAAACAGCTATCATAGAAAAAGCGGTTGCTGCAAATAAAATCTTCTTCATTGTTTCTGTTTTTATTTATTAATGCTGGTGACCGGAATGGTCATTTTTTTTCTCTTCTGTCAAGTCCATATTACATTTTGGGCATTTGCCGGGTTTGTCGTAGGTTTTATCTCCTTCGCATTTCATAGGACAGGAATACGCTTTCACCACTTCCATTTTCATTTTTTCTTTAGGCGATAAAACCAGATCCTTATCACATTTGGGACATTTACCCGGTTTTTTACTAATCACATCAGCATGTATCGGGCAGGTATAATTTTTGGTTACTTCTCGCTTCATTTTTTCTTTTGGAGAAATAGTAAGCTCCATCCCGCATTGCGGACATTTTCCGGCTTTGTCCATTTTAACATCAGGGTGCATTTTGCAACTGTACAAGGTTGTATGTTGTAATGTATCTTTCTTACCTGCTTTTTCCTGTGCAGATACAGAAAGCGTCATGATGGAAATAGCTGCCATCATCAGCATTTTGATTGTTTTCATTTTTGTGATTTTAATATGTTGAGAAAAAAATTTTATCTGGCATATGGAAATGCCAATAGCCCGACAAATGATTTGTCCGGCTTAAAAAAGGGAGTAATCTCTAAATCAGGAAACTGCGATTGAGGATATAGACAGCAATGCCGCCACTTCGGGGAGGCGCATGACTGATTGGATTTCCCTCAGTAACAGAAGGGATGTTATTCTCAGGGATTTCAAAAAAAGATACCGGAAGAGCGACCGATGCTAACTGCATCATCAGGAACCCAGCTTCTGCAATTTTTTGGTCGCCATCGTTCTTTACAAATTTGTGTTCATCTTTACAACAGCCACTGTCTTTTTCATCACTTTTATCCATGCCACATTCGCCGCATGTTTTGGAATTGTTATCCCCAAGCCCCCAATCAGCCAGTTTGCCCATGCAGTAATGCATGTGTATGTTGGCACCGGTAGTAGTGCTCATATACACAAGGGCTAATATGACAGCGAGGAATTTTTTCATGAAATGACTGTGAAACAAAAGTATAGTATATTTTCAAGAATTAGGTTACAAAATTTTGTAAACGTGTTACATCTTAATGACATTCACTTACTTACAACAGCCCCTTTTATGGGTAAAAAGAGCTTTGAATAGCCGCCAAAAGAAACCTCTTATCGCTTTAATTGTTATCATTTTATAACATCGTTATAAGCATTATCCCACTCATGCCAATCATAAGTGCATCTTCTATAATAGTAATCGTACTCATCGGTAAATTAAATACATCACCGAGGCAAGCACACTTAATTTTTTTCTTATTCAACACACTCTGTAATACGCCGACGATGCTTACCATCATTACCGTAAAGGTAACAATATTGGTAAGGATGGGATTGAAACCGGTAAGGAATGCTACACCCAGTGCCAGTTCGGTGAATGCATAAACATAGCCCCATCCATTCCATTTTTTTGCTACAATATCATACATGCTGTAGCTTTCTGCAAAGCCTTTCAGATTTAGTAATTTGAAAAAAGAGAACACAAGAAAAAAACCTGCCATGAAATGGTTCATCCAGCGCATCCACAAAAATTCACCTTGCACCCATTCAGCCAATAATGTTAGGCCGGTGATATATCCAAATATCAGCAGAATAGGTTTATAGGTTTGAACCCATGATTTTGTTTCCTTGTCTTCTATTGGTAGTTCGGTATAATGATGCTTATGATTTGACTCGGAAAGCTGATATTTAGGATAATCTTTTAATGCCTCTTTCAAATCAACGGTCGGAATATGCCTCTCCATATCAATGGTTGCTTCAGCCTTGGCCAGGTCAATCTGAACATTCTTTACGCCGTTTACTTTTGATAAAAGCCCTTGCACTTTTGCCAAACAACCACTGCACGTCATTCCGGTCACATTGTATGTATGTGTCATAATGTTTATTTAATAGCAAAGCTACTATGACACGGCACCGTTGGTATTACAGAATTATGGAAATTGTTTATATCGGGTTGTCAATTTTGCCCATTGCTGTAAAGTGTTTTTGTCTTCTTTTTTTATCCAAATCTTCTTTAGCCTGAAAATTCTCCAGTTTACCTCTGTAGTCTTCGGGTAACTCATTCTCTTTTGCACCTGATACTACATATTCCTTATACCAGTCATAGGGATGAAGACTGTTATCAATGGCATCTGAATCTGCTATGTACACTTGCGCTTTTATCAATTGTCCGTCTTTACCGAGAACTTCTATTACGGTTTCGTAATAGCCCTTTCCCAAACCTTCCGCCTCATCTAATGTATCCTTTTCCTTCTCGTCTATCGCAAACACCACACCCCATACTTTATCATTAGTATTGTTTGTCTGTTCAATGTTTCCTTTCACAGAGCCATCATTACTTTTCTTATTAAAGGCAAAAGAATATCCATCTAATGACGCATTACAAACCCTCGTTGCAGAAGGCACTCTTTTTTTGAGCCTGTTAATGTTCATATTTGAACCATAAGCAAATATTTTCATAACTATTTTTTTACCTCGTCCAGAAATTTCCGGTGGCCACCTATTTTTTTAAACTCACTCGGCGTAAAGCCGGTTACTTTTTTGAACTGCGCTGATAAATGCGCTACGCTGCTATATCCTAAATGATAAGCTATTTCACTTGTATTCATTTCTCCATAAATAAGCAGTTCTTTTATTTTTTCAATCTTTTGCAAAATGAAAAATTGCTCCAGGGTTATTCCTTCTACTTCTGAAAAAAGGCGGGAGATATAGCTGTAATCTTTATGAAGTGATTTGCTTAAAAACTCACTGATACTTAAATGCTCTTTCATTTCACCAGCCTGAACTTTCTGTATAAGCAGCGTTTTAATCTTTTCAATTTGCTTCTGTCGCTGGTCGTCTAATATTTCAAAGCCTAAATCATAAAGCCGCTTACTCAGAATATTGATTTGCTTTTCTGATGGCCTCGTCTGCAGCTCCACTTCCCCCAAACTGATTGATTTTATGGCAAGGTCCAGTTTTTCCATTTCCTGTCTTACGGCCATTACACAACGATTACAGACCATGTTCTTGATAAAAATATTCATAAGAGTTTATGCTTAATTCAATGCAATTAAATACCCAGTCCTATTTTTTGAAGATACGACATGTATCGTACAGAAAATACTACCAACCTTTGTTTAGGTTTTAGGGCATACATACGCTGTAATCTGATACAATTCTATGACAAATCTTTAATCGGTATAAAAATTGATTGATTAAACTTTTTAAATAGTTATTGTTCATGCGAAAAGCCACTGCTGACGAAAAAGAGCTTGTAGTTACTATTTTAGTACAATCTTTTGACGATAACAAAAGTGTTAATTATACAATTAAGCAAGATACAAGAAGACGGCAACGCATCAGGAAATTGATGGAATATTCATTTGAGATTTGTAGCATGTTTGGTAATGTTTTTATTTCCGATGATAATAAAGGATGTGCTCTCGTGGTAATGCCGGACAAAAAGCGAACGACATTTAAATCAATATGGCTTGATGTAAGATTAGTTTTTGGTGCTATTGGAATAGTAAGTGCGAGGAAGGCAATGAGCCGTGAAACTGCAATAAAAAAAATACATCCAAATGATGCTTTATACTATTTATGGTTCATAGGTGTTCAACCCTCTGAACAGGGAAAAGGCATTGGTAGTCGGCTGCTAACTGAAGTAATTCAGGAAGGGAAAAGTAAACGAAGAACAGTTTGCCTTGAAACTTCCACCCTCAAAAATATTCGCTGGTATGAAAAGCATGGGTTTAAAACATACCGGGAACTGGATTTTGGCTATACTCTGTATTGCATGAAAATATCTTAAAGAATAAGGAAATGCTTTTGCCCGGCACACAAATGCATGTGATAACCTTCCTGTTTATCTGTATAGAAACAGTCATACTTTTATATCTGGTTATTTACCGCCTTGCAAGGCCCGATGATAAATCAACTCTTCTTAACATTATTCTTATCCTGCTGCTCATTTTATATAATGCAACTGGCGGGCTTTTACCTGACGCCGATCTTCCAGGTTCCTATTTTGTACAAACCTCAACAGCTTATGCAACAGGATTTATTACTCCCTGCTATTTTCCATATTACGTTTATAACTCCTTTGCACTTGAAAAAATGAAGTTTCATGCCTATCGGGGTGTGATTCTATTTCTCATTTTACCATACGTTTTGTTTGTAATAATATTTGTAAGTTCCGGCAATCTGGATACAGCAAAAAACCTACTTGTAATACCTGTTGGTTATGCGCTGTGGGTAATTATAACCTTAATTGGCGCTGTTAAGTTTAAGTATCATAATAACTTTCGCCCCAGGGTTGCCAAGGAAGAAATAGCAGTGCTATTTCTAAGCCTTACCCCGTGGGTAGGCTTACCTGTTATTGATTATTTTAATTGGGGACAGCCTGTAGAAGCCACAACTACAAATACCGGTTTTCTTTTATTATTGGCATTACAACTAAAACAACATATAGTAAGGTTAAGGGAAGAACATGAAAGGTTGATTGATTCGGAAGAAAAATTATTAAAATGGAATGAGCAATTGCAGGAAGAAGTTGAAAAACGAACACAGGAACTGGAAAAACTGAGCCGTGAAGAACGATTGTCACAAAATTGCAAGAAGTTTCGCCTCACAACCCGTGAAATTGAAATTGCCTTGCTGGTATATAAAGGGTATTCGCATAAACAAATTGGAGAGATATTATTTATAGCCGAAAGGACTGTTGCCAAACATGTTCAGAATATATTTGAAAAGGCACAGGTCTCTAACCGTTTAGAACTCAGCCGCAAGTTGGATATGGTATGAATTGCGTAGTTCATATTTTTTTCATAAATAGTCATTTTTGAGTAGGGAAATAGTAAGATATACGTATGGAAAAAGGCGTATGATTTGATAATTGGTAAGGTATGCGGTAACCAAACCAATTAGTATGAAAAAAAGTGCGAATGGAATTGCAGAAAAGAAGCTAAACGATGTTTTAAATTTCAGGTCTGCTACTGAGCTATTGCAGGAATGGGATAATTCAGTAAGTGATATTTTGCTGATAAATAATGCTGATACCAAGGGGCATCTTACAATTACAGTAGCACAAATGTTATCAGGACAAACCAATTTATGCGAAGGCATACAACGCCTGATTTTAGATGAGATGATAGGAACAGCAGGTGCAAGAGATAAGGAGCAGTTTATCAGAATGGTGCAGCTTATGGTAACACGGTTGCTTGATAAGGTTTCGTCAGTAACCGAAAATATGTTACCACCCCAGGAACAAGAAGTACTTACGGCGCTTACTCAGATGTTATTACAGACAATTTATTTCACCCAGGAATTTTTTGGAACCTATTTTGATAACAATGGAAAGATACCGGCGTTTTTATGCAGTATCTACAGGAAAGAAATTGTAAAACTTGGCGAAAAGTTTAGCGATGCGATTAGCCAATTACAGGATGTAAATCCAGCTCTTATTCAACTGATAAACGAACATTTTTCTGATGCTGTTTGGACTGACAGAAAACACTGCAGCTATAAACATTTTCATTACGAAAGGGAATTATTGCAACATTTGCTGAAAGAAAATAAACCGACTGATATTTCGCTAAGGGGGTTGTTGTATTATTTCAATTTCAATTGTTCTTCTTTTGTTATTTACGAATTTGAGAGATTGATAGAATTGGTAACTCAACTTCAAACAAAGTCAGAAAAGATAAGTGCTTTGAGAACCGAATTGAAGATAATCAACCAACTTCCGGCAAGACTAAATTACAGCTATGATGAAGATATGCCTTCATTGAGAGAACAAGTAAGCACCTGGATTGAGGAAGAAATAAGATATTGTGAAGCAGGGCATTTTATTCAGGTACCCGCAAATGCAAATGGAGAAATCGAAAATAAAATACATACAACATTCTCCGTTGCAAAACTAAGTTTACTGATACGTTTACTCGTTGTAGATAAAATAATCATCAACAGAACAATTGCACCCATGCTGAAAACAGTTTCAAAAATATTCAGCACATTACAGCGGGAAGAAATTTCATTTGGAAGCTTAGAAACAAAATATCATGCACCCGATAAAGCTACCATTGCATTAATGAAGGAAATGCTGCAAAAATGGATTGTTATTCTCGGCAAGTTGTAAAGCTATCTGCTTCAGCTTTATACCCATTCTTATTCAGATACTTTACCAGTTCATCATAATGATGATAGGTGAAGCCGACCAATTTCAGGAGATGGCTCAACCGCCATGCTAGTAGGTCCTGCAGATTGCGGAAATGTAATTGCTCACACATTTGCATAAACTCAGCAGATAGTTGATGTGTGTTTATTGGCTTGAAAAGAAAGTCTGCATTGTTCATATTTCCCAAATAAGCTAAAAGTTGTCAACTGCGGTCTTATTAGGCCGCAATTATTATGCCCAAATAGGTCAATTTGCTGCTATCTAAGCGTTTATGATAAGGCAAAGCGACAAGGCAAACCTGAAAAAAATGGGGAACCACATCAAAAGACTGCGGGAGGCTAAAAAACTCAGCCTGCGGGAATTGTCGTATGCCTGCGATATTGATAATAGCAAGATTTCAAAGATTGAGAAGGGCCAGGTCAATATCACCTTTACAACCATACTGCAACTGGCAAAAGCTTTGGAAATTGAACCATCGCAACTGCTCATGACAAGTTTTGATTTGTAAAATTTCGATTCCGGTTTTCCCCTCTCAGCCAAAAGGTAGTCCTACTTCACTTATTGATATTCTCACTGTTTTGGAAATGTTTTTGTACTATATCATTCAAACAAAAAGCATTTTTCAAAGTCAAAATTCATTTGTCTATGCTACTATCAATCTCCTGGAGCCAATACATTTCAACAATCATTTTCATGTTGGTATGCTATTATGTTTATGTAGGTTACAAATTTTACAGGTGGGAATTGTTACACCTGATTGGGATAAATAAAGTAGAACCCGCTGTTACTGCCATTCCTGTAGAAGAATTCAAAGCCAAATTGGTTTCTGAGACTCATGAAGAGTTTTTGCCTAAAGTTTCTGCTCATAATGCTACAGAAGCATTCAGCGATGAAATAAGGGCTTACCTGTCGGGTACGGCAGATTCGATGCCATCAAAGAATGAACTACTAAACTCATTGCAGGCTATTGTTGCTAAATACCCGGCGACAAATCTTTCCGGGCATAACAATAGCCTGCACCAATTTATCCTTACAGAAACGGAGGCAATACATCCGGGAGTTATCACACTGGACGACTTGCATGTTATTTTCTCCGCCTGAAAAACTTTGCTTCATGGTAATGGTAGATAAGTCAATGTGAGATGGTGAATTACCATGAAGCTTTTTTGATTGTTCAATCTTTAAATAGTGTTGTATGAAATGTGCAAAAGAGAAATTCTCTGCTTGTAACTGGTTCAGGAAAATCACGGCTACTTCCTTTTTATTATTATTTAAACTGCTTGCTGTGGCACAAGATGGTAATGCTGGTATCAATGAAGCAAACACAAAAGTGAGAAGCTACTTTGCTGCAGGCACCAATTTAATGTATGCAGTCGGCGCTATTGTTGGTCTCATTGGTGCAGTAAAGGTCTATCAAAAGTGGAACAGCGGCGACCATGATACGGGTAAAGTAGCAGCAGCATGGTTTGGAAGTTGCGTATTTCTTGTAATAGTAGCCACCGTTATCCGTTCATTCTTTGGTGTGTAATAAAATTGAGTTTATGCTTGACGAATTAGGAAACAAATTGCTTGAATACATCAGGGAGAATAATCCTGATGTGTTATTCCAGTTGGAACAGGAAGCCGGGCTTACGCAATATCTCAACCTAAAACTAAGTGAAGCAGCAGATTTAATTGAAAGGCTGAAGAAGGAGCGGCGGCCCGGCTACCTGGTTGAAAAAATCTGTTTAGACCAAATGACTGCCGACCTGCGGCCATCAAAGTACAATTACATCCGCACAGTATTAAGCGAAGAGTTTGAAAAGGAATATTCACAGATGGTAGAAGCCGGGTTATTGCAATACGAGGTCATCAATATGGTGACCTATTGCCTTCCCATTTTTCAAGATTTACGGTTTTCAGAAGAAACAGCAGACAACAGGTTTACCAGGTATGCGATTGCCGGAATGATAAGTGAGTATTTGGTAAGTAACAGTGTGAATGAAAAAGTGAATGATGGGTTACAACAGTCAGCAAAAGCTCAGGGACAATATTGAAGCAATCAGTACTGCACTCGAGCTGAAATCAGGGCTAAGTCCCACCAAAGAGCAAGCCGGGGTATTAAAGAAATACTCCGGCTTTGGCGGTTTAAAAGCTGTATTATTCCCGAATGCTTCTAAAGAGGAATGGATAAAACTGAAAGCATCGAAGCAAGATTTGAGTTTGTACCCGCAGGTAATGGAACTGCATCAGTTGCTGCAAGAGCATTTAACTGATGAAGATTATAAAAAAGCAATTGATTCATTAAAGAACAGCATCCTAACCGCTTTTTATACTCCTGAAATAGTCCCGAAAATACTATTTGCTGTCTTAAAGGAAAAAGGCTTTGAGCCGAAAACGATTTATGAACCCTCAGCAGGTGCCGGTATATTCATAGCAGAAGCAGCCAAAATATTTCCAAATTTAACCGGTATTGCTGCCGTTGAAAAAGACTTTCTCACAGGCAAAGTGTTATCAGCATTGAAAAATTCCGTTCCCGTTCCTGTTGAAGTTAAAATCAAGGGCTTTGAAGAAACAAGTAATGAACCGGAAGGAAAGTATGACTTGATTGTGAGTAATATTCCATTCGGTAATTTTCAGGTGAATGATGACTCAATTACCGATAAAGATTTAAAAGATAAAATTCACAACTACTTTTTTGCAAAAGGTCTAACTAAAATAAAGGAAGGTGGGTTGCTTGCTTATATTACTACTGATGGTTTCTTAAATAGTCCATCAAACAAAGCAGCAAGAGACCACCTGTTTCATAATTCAAATTTCATCAGCCTTTCAGTTATGCCGGACAACCTGATGAAAGATACCGGCAACACGGAAGCTCCGTCACATCTTTTAATTGTGCAGAAACAAACAGGTAAGAATGATATCACTACTCATGAACAAAACTTGATTGCAACGTCTGAACAGCAGAATGAGTTTGGTGAGTATCATATCAACCGATACATCGTATTACATCCCGAAATTATTTTGGGCAATGACATAAGGCCCGGAAAGAATCAATATGGAAGGGCTACTGAAACAATCTGGCAGAAAGGTGACATTAGCCAGATTGCTGATAAACTTGCTGCAACGATAGGTGATGGAATCAATAAACGATTTAACAAAAATGCTTTTTCGCTCTCCGCCGCATCCGAAAAGAAATCTTCAGACAAACTCCTTACTTACACAGCCATGCCGGAGAATAAAGCTGATGGCTCATCCGTGCAACTGGGCTTATTTGATGTCGCCCCTGCTGCTGCTATTAACCGGGCTAATGCCTATATCAATTCCTTAGATGAAACAGTGGTTGATAAAAAGACTGCAAGAATTTTAAACATCATCCGAACAAAAGAAAACCCTGAACATGAACTACTGGTGATGATTACTGCGAAATCAGCAGCCTTTAAACAATACGTTTATAAGATTTACTCCAACGCTGATGAAATACAACCGGTGGTAAACTGGATGAACGCTGCAGGTTTTCAGAATGAGTTGAAAGGATTATCAAATGTTCTCCAGAAATATGACCATGATTATTATAATGAAGGCGAAACTGTTTTTCATCTATCACTTGGAAAAGATGAAAATGACATAATTCAGGATCCGAATACTTATCATAAGGAAGGAACGCTGATAGTGCATAATAACAGGGTTGGCTTTCTTTCATTTCTTTCAGAGGAAAATGATAAGCCTGTTTTCCTTCCTTCGCTGTACGAAAAAAAAGACCTGGCATTTTATCAGCAATACACTTCTGTAAGGAATAATTATCTGCTGCTGTCCGATAAGGAACTGAATGAAAAAAAAGAATATCCCGAACTAAGAAAAGAATTGAATGAAGCCTACGAAGCTTTGATTAAGGGTTACGGATTATTAAACAGTAATTTGAACCGGCAGCGGATTTTAAAAGATGAAGCATTTGGTTTGATGATGCTTTCGTCATTGGAAAGAAAAGAAGGCGAACAGTTTGTAAAGGCAGATATACTGACTTCCTCTTTGGTTCGCAAGCAGGAAGCCTTCCATACGGCAGACCCTTTGGAAGCATTGGCAAAAAGCCTGAATGATAAAGGCAAGGTGGATATGGAATTTATTGCTGCGGCTACTGACAGTACTGAAGAAGAGGCTATCGTCAATTTAGGCAATCATATCTACCTCAATCCATCCACTCTCTCATGGGAATCTGCCGACCAGTTCCTAAGCGGTAATGTAGTAGAGAAACTTCGTCGGGCTGAAGAGGTTGTGAATAATAACCCCGATAACGCACAACTGCTGCGAAGTATGCAGGCGTTAGAAAAGGTACAGCCTGAGAAAATTCCATTTGAGTTGCTGGACTTTAATCTCGGCGAAAGATGGATTCCATTAGATTACTATAATCGTTTCGCCTCTCATCTTTTTGAATTAAATACGGAAATTGCCTACTTTGCTTCGGTTGATACGTTTAAAGTAAAACTTACTTCTTCCAATGCAAAGATTGACCAGGAGTATATGGTCAATCCAAAAGATGGCCGACGAATGTATGGCGATAAGTTGTTGGAACATGCTTTGGAGAATACTACTCCTTTGTTCACTTATGAAGTTGATTTGGGCGACAAAACAATCAGGGTACCGGATAATGATGCAATACAGTTAGGACATCAGAAAGTAGAAAGCATCCGCAGCAGTTTTTTAGCATGGCTGAAAGAGTTGTCCAACGAAGAAAAGAGATATTTAGAAACCCTGTACAATGAAACTTTCAATTGTTTTGTATTGAGGGATTATGATGGAAGCCACTTGCAATTCCCCAGCTTGGATAAAAGAAGATTGGGTATAGATGATTTGTACAGCTCACAGAAAAACTCCGTGTGGCGTATTGTACAAAACCGTGGCGCTTTGATTGACCACGAAGTCGGTTTAGGTAAAACATTAACAATGGTAGTCGCATCCCATGAAATGAAAAGATTGGGTACTGCCACTAAACCTATGATATTGGCATTAAAAGCAAACGTAAGGCAGATAGCAGAAACCTACCGGAAGGCTTATCCCAATGCAAGAATATTAGCTCCCGAAGAAAATGATTTTACTCCGGCAAAAAGAATAAGACTGTTTCATGAAATAAAAAATAATAATTGGGATTGCATTATTCTTACGCATGACCAGTTTGGAAAAATTCCCCAAAGCCCCGGAATACAACAACAGATTTTTCAGGCTGAACTGGATAATATAGAAAGGGACTTATATACCATTAAAGATATGGGTGGTGAAATTTCACGTCGTATGCTGAAGGGCCTTGAAGTAAGAAAAAATAATCTTGGAGTTAAGTTGCAGGAAATTAAAAAAGCCATTGACGAAAAGAAAGATGCAGGCATCAACTTTAGAGATTTGGGAGTTGACCATCTGTTTGTAGATGAAGCACACAAATTCAAAAACCTGACTTTTACAACAAGGCACACAAGGGTGGCAGGCTTGGGCAACCAGGAAGGAAGCCAGAAAGCATTGAATATGCTATTTGCAATAAGGGAATTACAATCAAAATTCAATTCTGATTTGTGTGTAACGTTTCTTTCCGGCACCCCCATCAGTAACAGTCTTACAGAAATGTACCTGCTGTTTAAATATCTGCGGCCAAACGAAATGGAACGGCAGCGGATTGAAAACTTTGATGGCTGGGCGGCAGTGTTTGCAAGAAAAACTACCGATTTTGAATTTAGTGTTACCAATGAAATTATCGCCAAAGAACGGTTCCGCCACTTTATTAAAGTGCCGGAGCTGGCTTTGTTTTATAATGAGATTACTGATTATAAGACGGCTAAACATATACAGCTTGATAAACCGGAATTGGATGAACAGTTGGTTAATATAGCCCCTACACCCGACCAGCAGGATTTTACTAAGAAACTCATGCAGTTTGCTAAAACCGGTGATGGAAGTTTGATAGGGAGACCACCATTAACAGATGAAGAAGATAAGGGACGGATGTTGATAGCAACCAACTATGCAAAGAAGATGGCGGCAGATATGCGGTTGATAGATTCCAATTTGTATGAAGACCATCCTAATCACAAGGTAAATGTATGCGCCAGGAAACTCGCAGAGATTTATAAGGAAAGCATTGACAAAAGGGGGACTCAGATTGTATTTTGTGATATTGGCACACCTAAGCCTGATGAGTTTAATATCTATGATGCTTTGAAACAAAAGCTGGTTGAGGATTTTGATATTCCCGCTCATCATATCGCATTTATTCATGACTGGACAGACAGGCAAAAGCCAGAACTATTCCGTAAAATGAACAATGGTGAAATAAGAATTTTATTAGGCAGTACAGAGAAAGCAGGCACCGGTCTAAATGTACAGGCAAAAGTAGTTGCTATGCATCATTTGGACATTCCCTGGAAACCTTCGGAACTGGAACAAAGAAATGGTCGTGGTGCAAGACAAGGAAATATCCTTGCTAAAAATGAGTATGATAATAAGGTAAAGAATTACATTTATGCAGTAGAGCAATCATTGGACAATTACAAATTCAACCTGCTAAAGAACAAACAAACCTTTATCAGCCAGATGAAAAATTGTGAGCTGAATGTAAGAACTATTGATGAAGGGGCAATTGACGAAAAAAGTGGCATGAACTTCAGCGAATACATCGCCATACTTTCCGGTGATACTTCGCTGCTGGAAAAATCCAAAATGGAAAAGAAGATTGCCGTCCTGGAAAGTCTTCGCAATGCACATCATAAAGAAGTTATTCGCTCAAGGTTTCAGTTCGAGAATCTGCAAAATGAAAAAGAGTCAACGATTCAAACTTTAGTTAAACTAAAGCTGGATGAAGGTGCTTATAAAAAGGCATTGACTTTTGAAAAAGATGGAACCAAATCAAACCTCGTACAAATCATTGGCAGTAAATTAGCAGAACCGGAAGCTATTGGGCTCCATCTGATTCAGCTATCTGTCAACTGGAAGCCAAAGCCGGGTGAAGATGATATACTAAAAATTGGCACCCTCTATGGCTTTGATTGCATGATACGTCGCCAGAAAGAAACCTTTGAAAACAAAAGCCTGTTCGAATATCGCTATCAGAATATCTTCTTTGCCGAGAGTAAATCCACCGGCATTAAATACACCTGGAACCAGGGGCATATCAATATTGATAATCCTAAACTGGCCGCCCGGCACTTCCTGAATTGTATTGACAGGGTTATGGTGCTAAAAGAAAAATACAAGAGCAACCTGAAAGAACTGGAGCATAATATTCCCATGCTGGAACAATTAGTAAATAAGCCGTTTGAAAAGGAAAATGAATTGGTACAGTTGAAGAAAGATGTAGCGAAGTTGGAAAGGGAAATAACAATTAAAATTCAGAAAAATCAGTTGCTAAAGGATGGTGTGAATGGTGCGGAAATAGATTTGAAGGAAACTCCTGTTGTTAAAATGGAGAAATCGCTCTTGCCGAAGAAACAACTAAATGATAAAAAAGCAAAAGGAGTTCGCTTGTAAACTATTTGTTAGCATGTTGATTTTGCAACCTTTTATCCCAGATAAGCTGCATTATTATTTTTGTTTTGGGACTCATATAGTATGCCTTTATTCGCTTCAAATTTTTTGAATCAATCTCACCCTTCATAAATTCTCCAGTCTCAATCAGAAACTTAGCATCAATATTCTTGCCTTTTGCTTTTACATGAAAATGAGGCGGATTATGGTCGTTGCTGTAGATAAGAACCTCCAGATCATCAAGTTTAATGACCCGTTCTTTTTCAACTCTGTTTGGGTCTATAAGAAGCCTTTCGATAGTTGTGTCATCATAATTCATATAAATACTTAGCAAATCAGTCAATGCTCTCTCAAGTACGTTATCAGCCATACAGATTAATTGTTTGTTTTTAGAAGACTATAAAGATACAATTAGGTTGTGCTACCTCCATCACTGCTAAAACTCAACCGCTGGCTAATTATTTGATACACTTTCAATACAAAAATGAGCAACTCCGTCTATCAAATCAACAAAGGCATCAACAAGCCCATCGAGTTCAAGGGGCTAAAAGCGCAGTACATCTGGTACCTGGGTGGTGGCTTGGTTTGCTTGATGGTTGTATTTGCCATTCTTTACATAGCAGGTGTAAATATTTTCATCTGCCTTATTATTATTTTTTCAGCAGGGACAGCCCTGTTTATGTATGTATATAAAATGAGCCGCACTTATGGACAATATGGGTTAATGAAAAAGATTGCAAAGAGAGCCTTACCAAAAGTTATCAAGAGCTACTCTATAGTGAAATTGAAAAAACAATTATTAAAATGAAGAACTTGTTTGACATACTTCCCATATATGGTATGGAACATAATGCTATACTTTCAAAAATGGGCGATGTAACAGTTGCGTTTAGGATTGAACTACCGGAACTGTTTACCATGAGCAATGACGACTATGAGGCTTTTCACCATGCATGGATAAAAGCAATAAAGGTTTTGCCCGTTAATAGTGTTTTGCACAAACTGGATTGGTTTACTGAAGCGAAATACACAGCGGCATTTAAAGAAGGCAACGACAGTTTTTTAAGCCGAAGCAGTGAACGGTTTTTTAATGAACGACCTTATTTGGACCATGATTGCTACATCATGCTTACCAAGAAACCTGCAAACAGAAAGCAATCATCATCCGTTTTCTCCACCCTGTTAAGAAAATCAGTCGTCCCCGAAGAAACATTAGACGCCAAACATTATCATGATTTTTTAAACCATGTCGGGCAATTTGAAAAGATTTTAACTGATAGTGGTTTTATCAGTATGAAACGCTTAGGTAATGAAGAATTGTTTCATTTAGTTATAAAATATGCGAACCTGAACACCGCTGATTATTCCATCAGGGATATTCAATTTGAAGATGATTGGAAGATTGGCGAAAATCACTGCCAGCTTTATACGATGGCTGATGCTGAATTTGTACCGGCATTATGCGGTTCCAGGATTAACTATGATAAATATTCAACCGATAAAACAAAATTCAGCGTTGGTTTTGCATCACCCATCGGGCAGTTGTTGAGCTGCAATCATATTTACAGCCAGTATGTGTTTATTGAAGACGTTCAGAAGACAATTCAAAAGTTGGAGAGCAAAAGATTACGGCTGCAATCACTTTCAGCATATAGCCGGGAAAACTCTATATCCAAAGAATCAACCGATGCTTTTTTGAATGAAGCTATTAGTGAACAACGGCTGCCGGTGAAAGCTCATTTCAATATTCTTGCATGGACGGATGATAAAGAACAGTTGAAACATATCCGTAATCTCTGCTCATCGGCGCTTACACAAATGGACGCTACGCCGAAACAGGAAACGGAAGGTGCAGCTCAAATCTGGTGGGCAGGCATTCCAGGTAATGCAGCTGATTTTCCAATGAACGATACATTTGATACTTTCTCACCGCAGGCCTGTTGCTTCTTCAATTTGGAAACAAATTACCGGTCTTCCATCAGTCCTATTGGCCTGCGGCTGGGAGACCGGCTCAGTGGCAAACCGATTCATGTGGATATTTCAGATGAGCCGATGGATAAAGGAATCTGTACAAACCGGAATAAATTCATTCTCGGCCCTTCAGGTAGTGGAAAATCTTTCTTTACCAACCACATGGTGAGGAGCTACTATGAAAAAGGCACACATATTGTGCTGGTAGATGTCGGTCATAGTTACAAGGGCCTCTGCGACATGGTGAAAGGTTACTATTTCACATACAGCGAAACCAAACCAATTAAGTTTAACCCATTCTATATTGGAGAGGGTGATGCATTAGACACAGAGAAAAAGGAAAGTATTAAGACCTTATTGCTGGCACTCTGGAAGAAGGATAATGAAAGTTTTAACCGAAGTGAATATGTTGCACTCTCAAATGCATTGCAGTTATACTTTGATAAACTTGAAACTGATAAGAAAATCTTTCCCTGCTTCAATACCTTTTACGAGTTTTTGAAAACTGATTTTGTTGAAAAGCTGAAAGGTGATAATGTAAAAGATAAAGACTTTGATGTATCCAACTTTCTTTATGTGCTGCGGCCATACTATAAAGATGGTGAATTTGATTATTTATTAAATGCGGATGAGAACCTGGATTTACTGCAGCAGCGGTTTATCGTATTTGAGTTAGATAATATCAAAGACCATCCCATACTATTCCCTGTGGTTACCATCATCATCATGGAAGTATTTATTTCTAAAATGAGAAAGTTGAAGGGCATCCGTAAAATTATATTGATTGAGGAAGCATGGAAAGCAATTGCCAAGGAAGGTATGGCAGAATACATCAAATATTTATTTAAGACTGTAAGGAAGTTTTTTGGCGAGGCTATTGTAGTTACACAGGAAGTGGAAGATATAATTTCGTCCCCGGTTGTAAAGCAGGCAATTATTAATAACAGCGATTGTAAGATATTGTTAGACCAGAGCAAGTATCAAAACAAGTTTGACCAGATACAGGAGTTACTTGGTTTAACAGAAAAAGAAAAAGCATTAGTACTAAGCATCAACAAAGCAAACGACCCAACTAAAAAATATAAAGAAGTATTTATCAGCCTTGGCGGTGTACTGAGTAAAGTGTACAGGACGGAGGTAAGCCCTGAAGAATACCTGGCTTATACTACAGAGGAAAAAGAAAAAGTGAGAGTGAATGCCTATGCACAAATGTTTGGGGGAGATATGGAAAAAGGCATTAAGGCGCTGGCAAATGAGATTATTCACTCCAAAAATTGATAGTATGAAAAACTTGATTTTAATGCTGATGGTTTTCCCGTTATTTATTCTAAGCTGTGGTTCAAAAAATGAAAGTGAACAGATGATGAGTTTCATTCCCGGCACTTATGCCCGTCAATCAGATGGGGAATTTGGCAAGTCGTATGATACACTTGTTATATCGTTGCAAAACAAAGCGGCCAATCAGTTTAAGATAGTTCGCCGCTGGCGGTACGACAGGGTGCTGGATGGTAAGCCAATTGACCCTGAGTATAAAGTAACCGAAACCAGTGCTGTTTATGATGCATCTTCTAAAGCATTGCAGGAAAGTGAAACATTAGATGCCTTCACTTTTGACGTAAAGAAAAAACTGCTCTTTGACGGACCAAATCAATTCAACAAAATAAAATAACAGACTATGAAACGTTTATTGGCAATGCTGTGTGTTTGCTGTTGTGTGTTGATGCCAATACAACAACTAAAAGCACAAGACCCTATTTCTTTAATCATCAAAGAAGGCATTAAGAAAGTTATTAAAGCCGTTGACCTTAAAATTCAGCGCCTGCAAAACAAAACCATCTGGCTGCAGAATGCTCAAAAGACATTGGAGAATAAAATGAGCCAGTTGAAGCTGACCGAAATCAGGGATTGGGTACAAAAACAAAAGAAACTCTACGAAGATTATTTCCAGGAACTGTGGAAGGTAAAATCTGCCATCGCCAATTACAAAAGAGTAAAAGATATTATTGAACAACAGGTAGCAATGGTGAATGAATATAAAGGGGCCTGGAGCCTGTTTCGCCAGGATAAAAACTTTACACCTGAAGAATTGGATTATATGTTGAACATTTATATGGGCATGATGGATGAAAGCATGAAAAATATTGACCAGCTTTTCCTGGTAGTAAATGCTTATGCTACGCAGATGACAGATGCAAAACGATTAGAAATTATCAATACCGTTGCGGATAATATTCAAACCCAGTATTTCGACTTGAAAGAATTCAATACACAGAACAAAATGCTGAGTTTGCAAAGAGCATCTGAATTGAGCGAAATAGAGTATGTGAGAAAATTATATGGATTAGGGAAATAACAACTATCACCCTTTCTTTGGTAGTAGTACTACCCCGAACACCTCGCTGAATCCCGATGCGGATAGATTTTTGCACTTTAAGTTTTTTGTGATGACTGAAATTGTGAAGTATGAAAAAGATAATAATTGCGGTAGCGTTGGCTGCTTTATGTGCAAACCCATTAACTGCTCAGACTACCGAGGAGTGGTTTAACCAAAAATCAACCCAAAAGAAATACCTGCTGCAACAGATAGCAGCTTTACAAGTATATTTCAACTATGCGAAAAAAGGATATGACATTGTAAGTGGGGGACTAAACACTATCCGTGATATTAAAAAAGGTGATTTAAACATCCACAATACTTTTTTCAATTCTCTTAAAACTGTCAATCCCCGGATTGCAAAGTATCAAAAGGTGGCTGATATTATCAGCTACCAAATCCGCATCATCAAGCAGGTAAAAGAAACAATGGTCTATATCCGGGAATCGAATCAGTTTACTCCTGAAGAAATTGAATATAACAAAAAAGTGTTTGACTTTTTTTTACAGCAATGTATTGAAAGCATCAATGAGCTTTTCGCAATCGTCACTTACGGTGAACTGGAAATGAAAGATAATGAACGCATCACCTGGATTGATAAACTGTACACCGACATGCAGGACAAATACACTTTCTGTACTGTAATGAGCGAAGACATGGCATTACTCGCTGCTCAGCGTATGGGTGAATATCGGGAAATACAAAAATCAAAACTTATAAACGGAATAAAATGAAAAAATTGATTATAGTACTTGCTCTTAGCGCAAATTTCCTGAGTGCAAATGCACAGAGCGAAGAAGCCCAGCAACTGATTTTAAATGTAGAAAAGCTGGCCCAATTTAAAAAGATACTGAAAGGCATGTATGATGCGTATAAAATTATTTTCAAAGGCTACTCTGCTGTAAAGGATTTGTCACAGGGCAATTTTTCTTTGCATAAAACATTCTTGGACGGCTTGGAACAAGTAAGTCCTGGAGTTAGAAAGTATAAACGCATCAGTGACATAGTAAATTATCAGCTTCGGATAGTAAAGGAATACAAAGCTGCTTACTCTCGCTTCAAAGAAGAAAAGAGCTTTACCGTGCAGGAACTGGAATACCTCGGTAAAGTATATTCCAACCTCTTTAATGAAACCATCAAAAGCCTGGAAGAACTGTCAATAATTATCACCACAGGCAAACTTCGCATGAGTGATGATGAACGGCTGCAGGCCATTGACCGCATTTATACTGCTGTTGTTGACCAATATTCTTTTCTCAACGAGTTTAACAATAACACAGCATTGCTGGCTTTGCAGCGTAAATCAGAGCAAACAGAAATCAAAATGTCAAGAATAATTAACGGCATCAGGGAGTAAAAGCAATTATTATGAAATGGAGTGTACGAATAGTGTGTTTGGTAGTAGCAGCGATATTGCTTCCTCAATTTGCAGAGGCACAGGGAATGGCCGGAAGAATTCGTAGCCTGCATGAAGTGTTGGAAAAGTTATATGACGACATGATGCCTTTGTGCAGCCGGTTAATTGGCGTTGGCAGAGGTATTGCCGGTTTTGCGGCTACATGGTATATCGCTGCAAGAGTTTGGGGGCATATTGCAAGGGCGGAGCCTGTTGATTTTTATCCATTGTTTAGACCATTTGTATTGGGCTTTGCTGTACTTATTTTCCCTTCAGTAATTGCTATGATTAACGGAGTAATGAAACCCACAGTTACAGCTACTGCTGCAATGGTAACAGATTCGGACAAAGCGGTGGCACAATTGCTGCAAATGAAAGAGGAGGCCATTAAGAAAACGGCCTATTGGCAAATGTATGTTGGTCCATCCGGCAGTGGGGACAGAGATAAATGGTATAAATATAATTACGGTGATAAAAGCGAAGGATGGCTTAAAAGCATCGGCAACGACATCAAATTTGCATTTGCAAAGTTCTCCTACAACTTTCGCAACTCCATAAAGCAATGGATGGCAGAAGTATTGAAAGTATTATTTGAAGCAGCAGCACTTTGTATTAATACCATCCGCACTTTTTATTTGATTGTGTTAGCAATCTTGGGACCCTTGGTTTTTGGCATTGCTGTGTTCGACGGTTTTCAGCATACACTTACCGTTTGGATTGCCCGTTACCTGAATATCTTCTTATGGCTTCCTGTTGCAAACATCTTTGGAGGCATCATGGGTAAAATCCAGGAGAACATGTTAAAGGAGGACTTACAGCAAATTGCTACAAATGGTGATACCTTTTTTAGTACAACTGATACAGCCTATTTAATTTTTATGATTATCGGAATCATTGGTTATTTCACTGTTCCATCAGTTGCCAATTATATTATTCATGCAGGCGGCGGTAACACCTTGCTGTATAAAGTAACTAATATGATGAGCACCTCAACCCGTACTGTTGCAGTTGGCGGCGCTTCAATGACTAGGGATGCGTTGGGAAGCGGCTATAATAAGATTGCCAATAGCATGGCAGATGCAGGTGCCTCACAGGGATATTTTAAAGATGGAAGTAGTGGTGGTAGTAATTATATGAAGGATAAGTTGAGTGGCAACAGTTAGCCGGATATATGCACCGGTAGCACAACCGAACCTATGGCCTGCTCTTCATTACTGGTAAGGGATTTGATTTCAATTTAAGTGTGAGTTTGAAAATGTGAAAGTGATGTTTCAGAAAACAAAAAATATAGATTCTGCCTTCCGGCATATCCGGCTATTTTCGCTGCTGTTTATTTTGGCGTCAGTTCTGATATCGGTTTTCATCGCTTACAAAAGTTATCAGTTAGCTTCTAAGTCCCAACAGAAGATATTCATTCTTGCCAATGGTAAGGCGCTGGAAGCGTATTCAGCAGACAGAAAAGATAATATACCCGTTGAAGCCAGGGACCATGTAAAAATGTTTCATCATTTCTTTTTCACCCTTGACCCGGATGAAAAGGTAATTCAATCCAACATAACTAAGGCTTTATATCTGGCAGATAATTCTGCGAAGCAACAGTACGATAATCTGAAAGAAAATGGATACTTCTCCAATCTGATTGCAGGTAACATCAGCCAGGAAATTGATATGGACAGCATTGTAATAAACACAAACAGCTATCCCTATTACTTTAAATACAAAGGTGAACAGAAGATTATTCGGCCCACCACTATTATTACAAGAAGTTTAGTAACTGAGGGCTATTTGCGAAGTGTATCAAGGTCAGATAATAATCCGCATGGTTTTTTAATAGAAAAATGGAAAACACTGCAAAATACCGACATCAATACACAAACGAGGTGATATGTGGTTATTTAAAAAACGGAAAAAGAAAGAATCTGAAAATGGCGTATCAGATAAAGTGGCTGGCAAGATAGCAGGGTTTGGTATTGCAATACAAACAAGGTTTGCCACAACGATGAACAAACTATTTGAAAAAATGAATCATAAGAGGCTTAAAATATGGTTGGCTCTTTTTTGCATTATCTGCGGTGGGTACAGCATTTATCTTTTGTCGAATGCTATTATCAGTCCTACGGCAAATCAGCAATCAATCAAAATTGACCCTGTAAAGATTCCCAGGCATTATGACAATACAGGTGATGGAATACTGTCATCGGATAATGTAGTTGATGAAGAAACATTTCAAAAAATTCAGGCATTTAAAAGCTATATGGACAGCCTGAAATTTGCCGGAAACAAAGAATACGACAGCATACTTACTGCGAGGCCGTACTTGATGGATACTTTACAGATGCTGGAGCAAATCTATTATTCACAAAAACAAAAATGAAGTGTATGAAAAAGAAGGAGCAATCACAGGCCTTTCTGAGGAAACGAAAAATGATGCTGGTGCTGCCGGTTATTGTTCTGCCGTTTGTTACAATGGCGTTTTGTGTATTGGGTGGCGGTAAAGGAACTGAAGCAAAGGTAACTGTACAGACAGCAGGATTAAATCTTAATCTCCCTGATGCAAAGCTAAATGATAGTGATGGGGATAAACTTAGTTTCTATGAGCAAGCTGATAAAGACTCATTGAAGCTGATGGAACAAATGCGTAACGACCCGTTCTATCTTTCTTCGCAGGATACTTCTACAAGTTCATTGAATGAGGTTCAACAAATGACAATGGCTTCAGCTGATAAGTACAATCAAAAATTAATTACATCACCCTACAGCAATAGTTCGGTCAATCCAGAGCAAAAGCTGCTTGAAAAAATTGCATTGCTCCAAAGTCAGCTAAACCAGCCGGAACGATACGCAGATAGTGAAACTAAAAACGAATCGTTTGCAGTAGATGACCCTGAATTTAATTCGCAGGTGAACAAGCTGGAAGAAATGATGACAGGCATGGGCACCGGTAACGCAGAAGACCCGGAGATAAAGCAACTTGGCAATACTTTAGATAAGATATTGGACATACAACATCCGCAAAGGGTGAAGGACCGGCTAAAAGAAAAATCGTTACAACAAAAAGAAACCGTATTCCCCATCGGCAAGTATCCCAATCAAATCAGCATCAGTCTTCTTGATACAGGAAAACAGAAAGCAAACGGCAGCTCGGGATTTTATGGAATTACTGATAACAAAGAGACTGTTGTGGATGATAATGCCATTGAAGTCATTGTTCCCGAAAATATCATCCTGGTTAATGGCGCAGTTTTGAAACTAAGACTAACAACGGACATCTACATTAATGGCGTATTGATTCCAAGAAACAATATTATCTCTGGAATAGTAGCTCTGGATAATGAGCGGCTCCAAGTAGAAATCAATAGCATTCGCCATAATAATTCCCTTTTCCCCGTAAAACTGGAGGTCTATGACCTTGATGGTCTTGCCGGTATTTATATTCCGGGAGCTATTTCAAGAGATGTGGCAAAACAATCAGCTGATAATAGTTTGCAGTTAATGGAACTCACAACTTTTGACCCTTCTTTAAAAGCACAAGCTGCTGCTGCAGGTGTAAACACAGTAAAGAGTTTATTGAGCAGAAAAGTTAAACAAGTGAAAGTGATGGTGAAAGCCGGATATAAAGTTTTGCTCCGTGATAAAAACATTCAACAACAATAAAATTAAACAAATGAAAAAGAATTTCATTCTGGTACTTTTTTTGTCGCTTACTGTATTTGTAAAGGGACAAACTACCTTATGTATCTCTACAGATAAAACAACCAGCCTCATTTTCCCGTTTGCCATAAAGCATGTTGACAGGGGCAGCCAGTCTATACTTGCACAACAGATAAAAGATGTACCAACTATATTATTGGTGAAGGCAGCTGCAAATAATTTCACCGAAACAAATCTAAGTGTGGTAACAGATGATGGAAGCCTTTATTCATTTGTAGTGTGCTATGATTTGAAGCCAGCGTCATGGGTACATTATCTGCCTGTAAATAGTAAGGCAACTACAGCGATGTATGCAAATGCAATTCTTGACAATCAACGAACAATTAAGGGTATAAAAGATAAGAAGTGGCAGTCAGTTGCAGCAATAACAGGCATCTACATAAAAGAGGATGTGCTGTTTTACCAGTTAACAGTTGAGAATTATTCTGCTGTTGATTATACAATTGATTTTATCCGGTTTCTCATAAGGGATAAGAAGAAAGGAAAAAGAACTGCCGTGCAGGAAATTGAGTTGAAACCACAATACACTGTTGGAAATACAACAAACTTAAAAGCGAATTCAAAATCAGTTATGGTCTTTGCTCTCGAAAAGCATACTATACCTGATGTAAAGAAAATGCTATTGCAAATAAGTGAGAAGAACGGCGGCAGGCATTTCAATATAAAACTGAAAAACAAAAATATTTTAAAAGCAATTACGCTTCCGGACTTTAAATAGTTAAACATGCCTGTAAGTGAACACCTGGTAATGGAGGAAATGTTGAGACAACTTGGTTTCAAAAAATCTATTAAGGATGTAAGGATGTTCATTAAGGCAAAGAGCTTCGAGTTTAGCATAGCAGAAAGTAAAGTAGTCGGGAATGACACCTTAATGTACCAACTTGAATTTGAAGGTGAGGGCAATGAGACAAGATTAAAAAAGTATGAGCTAACCCTTCAATCTGTGATAATACCGAAAATGACTATTGAAGGCATTAACACGGCTAAACTTGAAAAGCGTCTTGTTAAAGCAGATAAATTGTATAATGATTATTACTCAGAAGACAAGCCACTGACAAAAGAAGAAACTGAAGTAATAGAATCGTCGAACAAAGATATTCATCAACTTTTTGATGCCGGAGGAACGGCTAAAGAAATAGCTCAACTGCTCATGTTCAAATATTGGCCGGAAGAGAATTACAAACAGTATATCCCTTTCATGGACCGGCTCAAAGAAAATTACCAGGCAGAGCTAACTGTAAATTGGAATAATGGCAACATATTATCAGCGGAGGAAGCATATCAAAAAGCAAAACAACAGTTTCATGTATCTAAACTAAAAGAAATGAACGGGGAGCATGTAATATCAGATGACGTATTAGCCCTTGTTCAATTTGAAATTTCTTTCGGAAGAAACTGGATGGCATACAACAAGACCTTGTATTTTATTGACAAAAGCGATGTTTACTTTTTCAACAGCCGGGATGATGCCGTTCAATTTGCAAACGACAATATCAGCGAATATGATAATTATAATGTCATACAAATTCGTTCAGTCCGGGATTTGCTTGAAAAGTTACCTTATGGCGAAGCACTTGAAAAATCTTTAAGGACTGACCCGGATGCGAACGGTTTGTATAACAAGGATGGAAATGCGTTCACCGATGCATTGATTGACCATATCGAAGCACAACAAAGTTCATTATTCAATAATCAATTAAATACAAATTTTATGAATCAGGACAATTTAAAGTATTTGATGGATAACATTAAGTACATGGGTTTTGGCGAAAAACTCAACACAGAGCTTGAACAGAAAATGCAGGAAGGTAAGACTGACTTTCAATTAACCGCCAGTGTGGAGTTTAATAAGAAGTCTTTTGAAGCAACGCTTAACTTCAGAAAGTCGGACTCAACAGATATGTATTTCTTTAACAACTACAATGCTTCGCTTACCAAAAATAACGGCGACACAGTAGAGCATACCTTTTACCTGAACAAAGGAAAAGGAGTTACCGCCAAAGAAGCGTTCAATATGCTGGATGGCCGGGCTGTTCACAAGGACCTTGTTACAAAGGACGGGGCTGAATACAAAGCTTGGCTGCAGCTTGACTTTGAAAACAAAACTGATAAAGGTTTTGAAGTAAAACAGTTTCATGAAAATTATGGTTATGATTTAAAAGATGCAGTTTCAAAATTCGCTGTTGCGGAACTTAGCGACCCGGACAAAGAAAAAGCATTGATGACTTCGTTGCAGAAAGGCAATGTACAATCTGTTACAATTGAAAAAGACGGAGAAAGCCATAAAATGTTTATGGAGGCAAACCCGCAGTACAAAAACGTAACCCTGTACGATTCCAATATGAAAATGGTGGTAAAGGAATCCATTGGTCAGTACCAGGCTGGTATTGAAAAGGGTGCCAAAGCCGTAAAGGAAGATGCGGCAGATGATAAAAAAAAAGATTTGAAGCAGGCACAAAAGCCGGATGACAAAAAGCTTGATAAAAAAAATGACAAATCGCTTTTGCCAAAGAAAAGAGAAGGTAAATCAAAAGGCTTGGGAGTATCTTAAGATACTCCTTAGCTGTTTCATGCTAACAAAAAAATAGTACAATGAATATTCAGAATATTTCGGCACTGGCATTACAGTTAAAGGCTATTGGTTTTGATAACATGGGCCATGCGCTGCTGAAGCGAATTTGCCTGGTGCCGGTCACCTTCAGTATCACTGAAAAATTGTTGAGAATGCCTGAAAGTGTTTCTCTAATTTTTCATTTTGAGAAAGATGAGAAAACGAAAAGTTATAGGCTGGTATATTATGATGCTGTTTTGCAAACAGAACTTCTATTTAACAATCTTAATATTGAGGGAGTAAATGTGAAAGGTATTGATGAAAGTATGGCACAAATTGATTGGAAAGATGCTTTTGATTTTTCAAAAAGAAAAACTTTCAATCCGGATGATAGATCAGGATATGAAAATGAGTTGAGGATTTCTCAAGTAATTGACAGCCTGAACAAGCTTGAAACTGCTGACGAAGGCAAATCAATTGCAATTGCTTTAAAGCAAAAGTATTGGTCAGAAATTCCCTACCAGGATATAATGGGCCCGGTAACCAATGGAAGAAATAAATCAGAAATTAGCCAACGCTTTTATTTTTCCGAAGGGCAACCTGCAATATCTGCAGATGAAGCATATCGTTTTTTATTAAACCGTTGGATGGAAAAACAGATACAGTCAAAAAAGAAGCAGCAGGAGAATGGAACAGAATCCGAAACTGAAGAATCAAATGCTTCATCCGGCAGCGGCTTATTAAAAAAGCGTCGCATTGGAAATAATAAAAGGCACAAATCAATAGCGGATTGATTATGGAACCCTTTTCACCACTTACTGATTTTTACCAGGCTATCGCCCAAGATGCAAGAATTGGCACAACACACATAAGCTTGTACATGGCATTGCTACAGCAATGGAATTTGAATAACCGAGAGAACCCAATTTCGATTAAGCGGGATAAAATTATGAATGCAGCGAAAATTAATTCCCGTCATACATATAATCGTTGCATGGCTAACCTGCATGAATTCGGTTACATCATTTATGAACCTGCTGTAAACAGTGCTGTAAGCAGTAAGGTTAATTTGAATTATTGTGAAAAATAAAAGTGAGTTATGGGACAGAATTCAGCAGTGCCTATCTTGATACCTTTTGAGCCGGAAGAATTCTGGCAGCAGATCCGATTAATCATAAGGGAGGAAGTAGCCAGGAATCAAGAAACGAAGGTGATTAGCGATAGCTTAATGGAAACGCCGGGGCTATCCGAAAAGCCCTTGTTTAAGATGCAAGAAATTTGTAATCTGTTCAAGGTGACAAAACCTACGATTTATGATTGGATAAAACATGGTAAGCTAAAGAGGGTTAAAATCAGGTCCAGGGTCTATTTTCTGGGAAGTGAAATACGGCAATTAATGCAGGCGTAAAGACCAATATCAGGCAGCAGAAATGGCTGCCTTTTTTGTGGATATTTTAATGCACTAAAGTTTAGCTAAACAGATTAGCAATTGTAGCTTTGTAAGGAGAATTTATCAAGTTGTATAAAGTAAGATAAAGTCAAGTAAAGTTCTTCGAATAAATGGGTTTTTATAGACCCAAAAATAGACCCGAAATGAAGAAACCCGCTACAGTAGCGGGTTCCAACTTCAAACTTGCGGACCGGACGGGACTCGAACCCGCGACCTCCGCCGTGACAGGGCGGCATTCTAACCAACTGAACTACCGATCCGTTTCCTCTAAATAGGGTCTTTTAGCCCCATTTTTCAGGACGGCAAAGATAGGTCTGCAATCTTTTTCGGCCAAAAGTTTTTCTGTTATTTATCCACCTGTAATTCAGCATTTTGCCATCAGCCTCATATTATTATATAATCCTTAATTTAGCCGCCACATAAATAGCCTATGCCCTCAGACAGAAACCGACAGTTTATTGACTTTGAGAAGCCTATTAAAGACCTTCTTGAAGAGATAGATGATCTGAAACAAAAAGCAGAGAAAAGCAAGGTGGATTACAGCGAGGTGATCCATAAGCTTGAGGCAAGTGTTATTGATAAAAGAAAAGAGATTACTCAAAATCTCAGTAGCTGGCAACGGGTACAATTAAGCCGGCACCCTGACAGACCATATACCCTGAAGTATATTGATAAAATGACCAGCAATTTTGTTGAGCTCTATGGCGACCGAAATGTAAAGGATGATAAAGCTATGGTGGGTGGTTTTGCTTCCCTGGATGGGGAAACGGTGATGATCATCGGTCATCAAAAGGGAATTAATACAAAGATGCGCCAGCTCAGGAATTTTGGAATGGCTAACCCGGAAGGATACAGGAAGGCCTTACGACTGATGAGGCTGGCTGAGAAATTCAATAAGCCGGTAATTACCCTGATTGATACACCCGGCGCTTATCCGGGACTGGAAGCTGAGGAAAGAGGACAAGGGGAAGCTATAGCCCGGAATATCTATGAAATGATACGGTTGAAAGTACCAGTAATCTGTGTGATCATTGGAGAAGGAGCCAGCGGCGGAGCATTGGGCATTGGTGTGGGAGATAAAGTGTTTATGATGGAAAATACCTGGTATACGGTTATCAGCCCTGAGAGTTGTTCTTCTATCTTGTGGCGCAGCTGGGATAAAAAGGAAGTGGCGGCAGAGCAATTGAGATTAACAGCAGATAAAATGCTTGGCTTTGGACTGATCGATGGTATCATTCCTGAGCCACCGGGTGGTGCTCATTGGGATTATAATGAAGCTGCACAGATTCTGAAGAATTATCTTGTTCCGGTGATCAAAAAGTTGAAACAGATACCCGCTGAACAAAGAGTAAGTAACAGAATAGAAAAGTTTGGCAAAATGGGTTTTTGGGAGGAAGAGTAATATGCCTGGAGTACTTAGCCCGGAGAATTATATGTATGCGACCAGTTTCATTGCTGCTTCGATTTCCGTTGTGTTTATACTGAGTTTGCCGAAGCTCACACTTCAGGTTTCTCTTTACAGTTGGACGTTTCGGAAAATCAATTATTAGCACTCATAATTTTAATTACTAATTCATAAAATGTCACTCAGAAAAAAATTCGCCGGTACTGGTATCGCCATTGTAACTCCTTTTACAGCAGATGGAAAAATTGACTGGACTGCTTTCAGTAAACTAATTGAATTCTGGATAAAAGGAAATGTAGAATACCTTGTTGTTTTAGGCACAACCGGTGAAAGCGCTACAGTACATGGAAAAGAAAAGCAGGAGGTTTTTTCTTTTGTGAAAAAGGAAGTGGCTGGTCGTTTGCCATTAGTGGCCGGTATCGGCGGTAATGATACTAATGAAGTAGTAAAAGGATTTAAGGAATTTGACCTTTCAGGTTATGATGCTATTCTTTCGGTGAGTCCTTACTATAACAAACCAAACCAGGAAGGGATTTTTCAACACTATAAAGCACTGGATGCGGCCACACCATTGCCCATCATTATGTACAATGTTCCCGGAAGAACAGGCCAGAGTGTGACAGCCGAAACGCAGCTTCGGATTGCGAGAGAATGTAAAAACATATTTGCTACAAAAGAAGCCAGCGGCAATTTTGACCTGATCAACCAGATCATTAAAAATAAGCCCGATGAATTTATGGTCATCAGTGGTGATGACCCGATAACATTGCATATGATTGCTGCCGGGGCTGAAGGCCTGATCTCTGTGGTGGCCAATGCTTACCCGAAAGATTATTCAGATATGGTGCGTCTTTGCCTGGAAGGGAAATTTGCAGCAGCTCAAAAGCTGCATTATAAATACATTGACATTATCGCTTCTATGTTTGCCGAAGGAAGTCCCAGTGGTGTTAAAGCTTATTTATCGGAAATGGGTCTTTGCCAGAACACTTTCCGCTTGCCGGTATGGAAAGTGAGTGAGAAACATCATGCGAAGATTAAGGAATTAATGAAAATGGCCTGAGTAATGTAATTCTTCATCCTGTAATTATGAGAAAACTATTTGCTGTAATAATAGCATTAACACTTTCAACAGTTGTAAAGGCTCAGGTTGCAAGGATAGAAATTAAGAATATTCCCGTTAGTAATCATGCATCTGGTGTAATCTATGCGGCCGGTTCCTTCAATAACTGGAATCCCAAAGACGAGAAATTCAAATTTCAAAAAGACGATACAGGGAATTACTTTATAGAGCTAAAGCTGGCTAATGGAAACTACGAGTATAAAATAACCCGGGGAGGCTGGGATAAAGTGGAATGTAAAAAAGGAGGAGCGGAGATTGCCAACAGAGTACTGAAAGTAGAAAGTGATATTACCATTCAGATAACGGTAGAAGAATGGGCGGATAATATTCATGCAAAACCAAAAAGAAGTACAGCCAGTAAGAATGTAAAAATTATTGACACAGCATTTCATATCCCCCAACTGAACAGGATGAGAAGGGTATTGATATACCTGCCGGATAATTATGCCACTTCAGGGAAACGTTATCCTGTTATGTATTTGCACGACGGACAGAATGTATTTGATGATGCCACTTCCTATGCCGGTGAATGGGGTATAGATGAGTACCTTGACTCAACAAAGGCAAGCCAATGTATTGTGGTGGCTATTGATAATGGAGGTAATAAAAGGATGAATGAGTATTGTCCTTATGATTTTACATTGAACCCTTTGAAGCCAAAGGAAAACAAAGGGGAAGGAGTGCAGTATGTTGATTTTCTTGCCAAAACCTTAAAGCCTTTTATAGATAAAAAATACCGTACACTGAAGAACAAGAAAAACACTTTTATATCCGGAGCATCTATGGGAGGATTAATCTCTTTCTATGCAGTATTGAAGTATCCAAAAGTGTTTGGCGGGGCCGGCGTTTTTTCACCATCGGTGTGGATATGTAAGGAAGATCTGTTAAACCTGGTAAAGACTGCCGGGAAAAAAGTCAATTCAAAAATCTATTTCTATTGCGGTAAACTTGAAGGACCCGGTATGGTACCTGATATGTTGAAAGTTTTTCAAGAGCTGGCTGCTGTTTCAAAATCAAAAATGACAACGGTGATACGGGATGACGGAAAGCATAATGAACCAACATGGAGGAAAGAATTTCCTCTCTTTTATGAATGGATAATTAATTGATCAAATTGTATAAGCTACGCCTTCTAATGCCAGCTCCGTGTCAGGGAAAACTTCTTTCGCTTCCGCTTCGAATTCCTCCAATGTATCGTATTTGCTGCTGAAATGGCCGATGAGTAATTTCTTTACACCGGCTTTCTTTGCGATCAACGCTGCCTGTTTAGTGGTGGAGTGGAAGCGTAGTTCCGCCCTCTCCCGAAGGTTATCGAGGTAAGTGGCCTCATGATATATCATATCAAAACCCTCTATATGAGTTAGTATATTCTCATCATACTTTGTATCGGCACAAAAAGCATATTTTTTTCCTGGCTCAGCTGCTTCTGTTACCCATTCATTCTTTACAACACTGCCATCTTTTTTTGTATAGTCATCACCTTTTATAAGACGGTCGTAAAAAACTGCTGGTATCTCATACTCCTTTGCTTTTTCCGGGAGAAGGCTCCTGGGTTGTTTTTTTTGTTCAAAAGAGAAACCATAACACTCAATACGATGATTGGTAGGGAAGCACTTTACGGTAAGCTTGTCTGTATCGATTAATGTTTTAGCTTCAGTGATATGATGTATATGTAAGGGATAACAGATTTGTGTATCCGCCACTTTCAGTTGCAGCTCAATGATCTCACGGAGAGGTGCCGGGCCATATACATGCAGCACTTGCTGATGGCTGAGCAGGCTTAGTGAATTGATCAGGCCAATAAGCCCAAAATAATGATCACCGTGGAGGTGAGAGATGAAAATATGTGAGATCTTGCTCCGCCTGATCTTATAATTTATTAATTGAATTTGTGTGCCCTCACCACAATCCACCAGGTAATTATTGCCATCCAGTGTTATTACCTGGCTGGTAGGATGCCGGTCAAATGCCGGAACAGCAGAGTTATTTCCAAGGATAGTGACTGCAAACATGAAACGGTCAGTGATTTGGTGTGAACGATTACTACAAAAGACCAGTGCCTAAACCTTTTAGCTGCATTTGCAGCGATTAAAAATCCTCGCCATCCATCATCTCTCTTTCAATTTCTTCCATTTGTACAATATCCCATGCTTCACTTTCGGTAGGGGTAACATTCATCATTTCCAGCAATTCATTTTGATCAAGAAAATCCTCTACCTGTTTCTGTAATTCGCAAATAACAAAAGAGGCACTGTTCTCATAAAATCGCTGTTGTATATATACAAGTTTTTCCGCAGCAACTGTATCTACAGATTCAACGTTTTTTAATATCAGTACCAGGTTTTTAACGTCATTTTGCAGGTAAGGAAGCAAACATCCGGCCATCTCGTCTGTCATAGTAGCAGACAAAACCGGGTCGGCTACTGTGATGGCATGAAATTTCTCTTTGGTATCAGTTTTGACATTCATAAGTTCTTACTTTTAGTTATTGCTCCTGTCCTCCTTTTGGGTGCCGCTGCAAAGTAAAAAGTAGGGGTTTTCCCACAACTTAAATTATCAACATTCCGTTTATAAGTACGGGAGAACAGGAACCAAATTTATTCGTTAATATTGTATCACAACCAATTATCTAAAAATGGATAATAATTTTTCAGCACAGGTTAAGGAAATAATCTCATTCAGCAGGGAAGAGGCGCTAAGACTTGGTAATGATTTTATCGGTACCGAGCATCTTTTGCTGGGTCTTATCCGGGAAGGAGATAATACTGCAGTCCGTATCCTTAAAAGCTTCAATGTGGATCTTTATGAATTAAGAAAAGAAATTGAGCTGGCAGTAAAGGATAAAACAGGGAAAAACATTGCTAATATCAACAGCCTGCCGCTAACAAAACAGGCAGAAAAAGTCATCAGGGTAACTGTACTTGAGGCTAAGGCGTTGAAAAGCGCAACGGTAGAGACGGAGCACCTGATGCTCTCTATTTTGAAAAACAAGGAAAATATTGCTACACAAATCTTAAATCAGTTTGACGTGGACTATGATCTTTTCAGACAAGAGCTGGGAATCGTAAAATCAAACGATCCCCGTGCCGAATTCCAGGATGAGAATGACGATGATTTTGATGAGGAGAAAAAGTATTCACAACCCAAAGGAGGAGGCAAGCAGGCCGGTAGCACAAAGAGTAAAACTCCTGTGCTTGATAATTTCGGCCGTGATATTACAAAAATGGCTGAACTCGGCGCTCTGGATCCTATTGTTGGCCGTGAGTCAGAAATTGAAAGAGTATCTCAGATACTTTCCCGCCGGAAAAAGAACAACCCGATCCTTATTGGTGAACCGGGTGTGGGTAAAACAGCCATAGTAGAAGGCCTTGCACTTAGAATTGTACAGCGTAAAGTTTCAAGGGTATTGTTTGATAAAAGAGTGATCTCACTGGATCTTGCCGCATTGGTGGCAGGTACAAAATACCGTGGGCAGTTTGAAGAGAGGATGAAAGCCATTATGAATGAGCTGGAAAAGAACAGGGATGTTATCTTGTTCATTGATGAACTACATACTATAGTAGGCGCAGGTGGAGCCAGTGGTTCACTTGATGCAAGCAATATCTTTAAGCCGGCACTGGCAAGAGGGGAACTTCAGTGTATTGGTGCCTCCACGCTGGATGAATACAGGATGTATATTGAAAAAGATGGAGCATTGGACCGTCGTTTCCAAAAGGTGATTGTTGATCCGCCAAGTGTGGAAGATACTATCCAGATATTGAACAATATCAAATCCAAATATGAAGAGTACCACAATGTAAATTATGATCAGGAAGCTATTGATGCATGTGTGAAACTCAGTGACAGGTATGTAACTGACCGGTTGCTTCCTGATAAGGCCATTGATGTGATGGATGAAGTAGGGGCAAGGGTCCACCTGAAGAATATTAATGTGCCTGAGAATATTGTGGACCTGGAAAAAAAGATCGAAGATGTGAAGAACGAAAAGAATAAAGTAGTAAAGAGCCAGAAGTTTGAAGAAGCAGCCTCACTGCGTGACACTGAAAAAAGATTGCAGGAAGACCTCGAGAAAGCTAAGAATATCTGGGAAGAGGAAAGCAAGCATAAGCGTTTCCCGATCGGGGAAGAAGATATTGCAGAAGTAGTGAGCATGATGACAGGGATACCTGTAAGAAGAATGGTACAGGCAGAAACAGATAAGCTTCGCAAGATGGCCGAAGAAATGAAAGGAATGGTTATTGGCCAGGATGAGGCTATTCTGAAAGTAGTAAAAGCTATCCAGCGTAACAGGGTTGGGCTGAAAGATCCCAAAAAACCAATTGGTACATTTATTTTCCTGGGTCCAACCGGTGTGGGTAAAACGGAGTTGGCAAGAGCATTGTCCCGTCACATGTTTGATTCCGAAGATTCGCTGATCAGGATTGATATGAGCGAATACATGGAAAAATTTACTGTAAGCCGTTTGATCGGGGCTCCTCCCGGTTATGTAGGATATGAAGAAGGAGGACAATTAACAGAGAGAGTACGCCGTAAACCTTACAGTGTTATTCTGTTGGATGAAATAGAAAAAGCACATCCTGATATTTATAATATCCTGTTGCAGGTATTGGATGATGGGCAACTGACAGACGGATTGGGCAGAAAAGTGGATTTCAAGAATACACTGATCATAATGACCTCAAATATTGGTGTCCGCCAGTTGAAAGATTTTGGTGCGGGGGTTGGTTTTGCAACTGCCTCAAGGGTAGAAAATGAAGATGAGGCAAATAAAGCGGTGATTGAAAAGGCCTTAAAGAAAACCTTTTCACCTGAATTTCTGAACCGTATTGATGATGTGGTGATATTCAATAGCCTGACCAAAGAAAATATCTTCAACATTATTGATATCCTGATGAAAGGTGTAATGAAGAGATTAGCTAACCTTGGTTTTAGTCTTGAACTAACAGAAGCTGCAAAAACCTTCCTGGCAGATAAAGGATACGATTCACAGTTTGGTGCAAGGCCATTGCACAGAGCCATTCAGAAATATCTGGAAGACCCCCTGGCAGAAGAAATACTGAATATGAATGTGAAAGCAGGAGACATACTGATAGCTGATGTGGATGCCGAGAATACAAAACTTTCATTCTCATTTAAGAGCAAAGCAGAGGAAAAGTCAAAGGCATAATTAATTTTTAATAAAGTTACCAAGGAGTACCATTCTACAGTACTCCTTTTTTATTTTTGTTCTTTCTGTGATGGCAAAGAAAATAATCATAACAATAGATGGCTGGTCAAGCTGCGGTAAAAGTACGCTGGCCAAAAGGCTGGCAAAAGAGCTTGGCTATATCTATGTTGACAGCGGTGCCATGTACCGTGCCATTACACTGTATTTTCTGCGGAACAATATAGATATAGAGGATAAAAAGGAAGTAAAGCAGGCATTAAAAAGTATCAGCCTTGAATTTGTTTTTAATCCCAACAGTCAGCATAGTGAGATGTACCTGAATGGGGAGAATGTGGAATATGTTATCCGCGACCTGATCATAGCGGAAAAGGTGAGTGATGTAGCCGCTATTAAGGAAGTCAGGGAGTTTGCTGTGGCACAACAGCAAAAAATGGGGGATAAAAAAGGAATCGTAATGGATGGCCGTGATATTGGCACTGTCGTCTTTCCCAAAGCGGAATTAAAAATATTCATGACAGCCGATAATGCAGTGAGGGTGGAAAGGCGGTTTAAAGAGCTCTTTCAAAAAAACCCGAATGTGACCATTGAAGAAGTGAAGAATAATCTTGAAATGAGAGATTATATTGATTCTAACAGAGAAGTAAGTCCGCTTAAAAAGGCAAAAGATGCCCTGGAACTCGATAATACCAATCTCACAGAAGAGCAGCAGTTCAAAAAAGCGATGGAATGGGTGAAAACCAGGAAATCCTGATGTTGGACACCCCGCCTTCATCCTCATACTCACTTATGACTTAAATCAATAGCACAATGCTCTTTGCACTTTATTTTTATGCAAAGAGTCATACTTGAAAGCATCTACTTATAAGCTGCTTCAGCCGTTTATTGTATTGCACATTATCGTTATCACCGGTATAATAGGATACATGATAATAGAAGGGGCTCCTCTTTTCGATGCAATATACATGACGACTATTACCATTACCACAGTAGGCTATGGAGAAACAATTCCTCTGAGTACGGCAGGAAGAACCTTTACTATGTTTTTACTGGTAGCGAGCTGGCTTACCTATGCTTTTGTCATTACTAGGATCACCCAGTTTGTTATCAGTGGGGAATTGAATCAATATTTTAAAAATCGGAAACTCATGAAAGATATTTCCAGGTTACATGATCATGTGATCGTTTGCGGTTATGGCCGGAACGGCAACCAGGCCGCAAATATTCTTACTGCCCATGGCGTGCCATTTATTGTTATAGAGAAAGATGAACACCTGGTGCAGAAAGTTGATGCAGAAGGTACCGGTATTACAAGATTAGTGGGAGATGCAACGGATGATGATGTATTACATGCAGCAGGTATAGAGAGAGCAAGAGCATTGATCACTACGCTGCCGGTAGATGCGCAAAACGTATTCATTGTTCTTTCTGCAAGAGCATTAAACCAACGGCTCAAGATCATAAGCCGTGCTTCAGAGGCTACTTCTGTGGCCAAGCTGAAAAAGGCAGGTGCTGATAATGTTATTATGCCGGATTTCATAGGGGGAACACATATGGCTACTTTGATCTCTAAACCCGATGTGATTGAATTTATCGATTTTCTTTCCGGGGAGCAGGGGCATTCCATCCATATGGAATCTGTCGGCTTTGATGACCTCCCGGCAGAATTAAAAGATAAATCTCTGTGTGATGTAATGGGCTGGAAGAAAACAGGGGTTAATTGTATTGGTATAAAGGATAAAGATGGAAATTTTATGATCAATCCCCCGGAAGAAACCTATATAACACCCGGCATGAGAGTAATTGTACTTGGCACAATCAAGCAGATCAAAGAAATGAAAGGGAATCTCTCTTATTAGATACTGCTATGTAAAAAGCCCTTTTATTAAAGGGCTTTTTACATGGAAAAATATTACTCTTACATTTTCTTCCTCACTTCAAGCAGCTCTACTTCAAAAGTCAGCATTGAACCTCCCGGTATCGTCATATAATCAAATGCCCCGTAGCCCAGTTTGTAAGGGATATAAAATTTATACTTTGAACCAACACTCATTAATTGCAAGCCTTCTGTCCACCCGGGAATAACGCCACTTAACGCAAATGTAATTGGTTGTCCCCTGTCGTAAGAGTTATCGAACCCTTTGCCATCCAAAAATGTTCCCCTGTAATGGCAGGTTACACTATCAGCAGCAGTGGGTTTTTCACCGGTGCCTTCTTTTATTACTTCATATTGCAAACCGCTGGCAGTTGTTATTACCCCGGGTTTCAATTTATTTTTTTCAAGGAATTTCTCACCGGCCTCAATGGTTGACTTTGACTTTTCTGCCTGCAACAGGGTCATGTAATTATTCATAACCGTATTTGCTGCGGCATCATCAATCAGTGGCTTTTTATTTCCCAGGATATCATTGATAGCACGGGACACAAGAGCAGTATTTAATTTTTTTACACCCTGCTGTTTGTAAAAGTTAGCCACACTTACTCCAACAGCATAACTCGCAGAATCGTTCAGGTTTTTTAAAACCGGCAATGAAGATTTAGCAACAGGTTTGCCCGCCGGTTTAGCCTGCCCCGGTTGTGCATAAATTGCAATAGTGCTGACCAGGGCCAAAAGAAATAGGGTTGATTTTAACATAAAGTGATTAATTAAGTTGGCAAAAATACAGGTTTGCAAGGTGAAATCTGGCACCTTAAATCAATTAATTTCACCGGTAAAAACACATTACAATGGAACTATTCTCTATACCGGTACAACTGAGATGGTCGGACATGGATCCTAATTTTCATCTTCGTCATTCGGTTTACTACGATTGGGGAGCCATGTGCAGGGTACAGTTTCTTGAAAAGTATGGATTGACGAGTTCAGTGATGCAAAAACTGCAATTCGGCCCTATCATTTTCCGGGAAGAATGTGTCTTTCGAAGAGAAATTCACATGAAAGACGCTGTTTCGATCAACCTGGAACTGGTGAGTGCCAAAAAAGATTATTCCCGCTGGACGATCAGGCATATGATAATGAAAGACACCGAAACCCTATCAGCGATACTTACTATTGACGGAGCATGGCTGGATACTGCCAAAAGAAAGCTGGCAATGCCTCCGTCAGAAGCAGTTCATGTATTTTCAAACATGCCATTGAATGAAAATTTTCAATGGATAGATTGATCAACATAATTTTCAAAGAATAATACTTTTTCAGGGAACCTGGCTGCATAACCATGTACCAGGTTGCGGATAAAACTGTTTTCCCTGTAAACAGTAAGATGATCTTTAAGCATGACAGGATCTGTTATTTGTATGTCAGCAGGAAGATAACCCATGCCATAGAAAACTCCTTCTAATACCAGGATACAAGATTGATCATCACCATTTACTCCTTTATCTACAATAGCAAAAGAGGGTTGCCTGCGGAGAGATGCTGTTGCTTTCAGTACTCTTTTGTTATAGTGCTGCGCCGGTTCTTTTTGTTCGCAGGCCCCATTGCAATGACCTTCATTAAGACCTTCACATTTGCCTGTGTCTTTTTGCAAAAAACAAAGTTTAGGACAAAGCTGATGATCTGTAATCAGTTTCCTGATGATAGCATGGCCATCAACCAGGTAATGAAAAGTATAAACAGGATTCAGTCTTTTCCTGTTTTTATCAACCGCAAGACGCAGATAACCTTTTTGATCCTCATACATATAAATGCCATATATATCCTCCCATCTCTTTTGCGAGGAATTAAAAACAGGCCACCTTTTTTTTATTTCTGCTGACTCCATAATGCAGGCCATTAGCTCAGTGCCGCAGGTTTGATAGCTGATAGCATGCACATGCTGCATGAAATTCTGTTTCTGCCGGCTTTGAGAATTGTTGCTGAAATGACTGTTCACCCGGTAGCGGATATTATTGGCCTTTCCAACATACACTACTTTACCTTTTTCGTTGTGAAAGAAATATACTCCCGGAGTGTAAGGTAACTTTTCAAAATGTTCTTTTGGAACATTAGGGGGCAATACTGATTCCTTTGAATTACGCTGCAGGCTTTTTTGTATATGCTGCCCCCTGTCATTTTGCAGCAAGAGCTGAAATACCTGTACTGTTGCTGCCGTATCGCCACCGGCACGGTGCCTGTCGTAGATGGTAATCCCTAATGACTGGCAAAGTTTACCTAAACTATAAGAAGGGAACCCGGGAAATATCTTGCGGCTGAGTCTTACCGTACAAAGTTTTTTGCTATTCAGATCAAAGCCTGATTCTTTCAGGTGTGCTTTGATGAATGAATAATCAAAGTTTACATTGTGTGCAATAAAGATCTTATCGTGCAGTATGCTGTAAATCTTTTCAGCTACGTCTTCAAACCGGGGTGCATCAGCTACCATTTTATCGGTGATACCCGTCATAGCCTGGATATAATAAGGAATTGGCTGCCCCGGGTTTATCAGCGATTCAAACTTTTCGACTACGGTGGTACCATCAAATACATGAATAGAAATTTCAGTGATACCATTTGCGGCAGCATAACTTCCCGTGGTTTCTATATCAACAATGGCATACATGAAATAAGTAGCAGGTATTAAAAATGAAGTACGAATTTCGTGAAAGTTTTCTACCTGACTATGGATGCAGATAAACTAATAATGTTCCAAAACAGGCTGACCAAGGTATTTCGTCATCTTGGAAAGCAGGCTAAACGGGCAGGGGTAAGCTGTTACCGGGTGTATGACCATGATCTGCCCGAATTTCCTTTCTGTATCGAGTTCTATAGCGATAAATTATATGTAGCGGAATACAGACGGCGGCATGGCATGACAGAAGAAGAGCATGATACCTGGATGGAAAAAAGCCTTGAAGTGATAGCTGCTGTGTTAGGCGTTTCCAGGGATAGTATTTTTCTCAGGTTGCGGCAACGAAAACCGGGCAGGCTGGGCCAGTACCAGAAGTACGGTGAAGTGCAGCATGAATTTGAGGTAGAGGAAAACGGGTTAAAATTTATAGTGAACCTGAGCGATTACCTGGATACCGGCTTATTTCTTGATCACCGCATTACAAGGCAAATGGTACGGGAACAAAGTGCAGGCAAGAAAATACTCAACCTGTTTGCCTATACAGGTTCATTCTCTGTATATGCCGCAGCAGGAGGAGCAGAGGAAGTGGTGACTGCAGACCTGTCAAAAACCTACCTGAACTGGGCAGAAAGAAACCTGCAGTTGAATGGATTTAACAGCACAGCGAAATACAAGATCATCCATGCAGATGTAAAGCAATACCTGAAAGAAATACCTTCCGGTTATTTCGATATCATTATCATGGATCCTCCGACATTCAGTAACAGTAAGCGGATGGATGATATACTGGACATACAGCGGGATCATGTCGAGCTGATCAATGACTGTCTCAAAGGACTTAAGCCCGGCGGGTTGCTGTACTTCAGTACGAATTTCAGAAAATTTAAACTGGAGAGAGATAAAATCAATGCAGCTTCAATAAAGGATATTACCAAAGCAACGACTCCATTTGATTTTGAGGGAAAGTTATTCAGGTACTGTTACCTCGTTGAAAAATAAAAAGCCTTCCTGAAGAGGAAGGCTTTTTATACTATGCTTATGTCACTTATAACGTCTTCAGCACATCATTCATACTCCTTACGGCATCTGCACTTTTATTAAAGGCAGCCTGTTCGCTGTCATTTAATTTAAAGTCAAGAATTTTTTCCCAGCCATTTTTTCCAATGATAACGGGTACACCCAGGCAAATATCTTTTTGCCCGTATTCGCCGTCCAGTGCCACACAGCAGGTAAATAATTTCTTTTCATCACGAAGGATTGATTCCACTAATGCAGCACCCGCAGCACCGGGAGCATACCAGGCCGAAGTGCCGATCAATGCAGTTAGCGTAGCGCCGCCCACCATCGTATCTTTTACAATCTTTTCCTGTTGTTCAGCAGATAAGAAATTTGTAACAGGAGTACTGTTCCATGTAGCGAGGCGGATCAAAGGGATCATGGTAGTATCGCCATGACCACCCACTACAACTGCATTCAGGTCAGCAGGGCTGCAACCTAAATGCTGGCTCAATTGGTATTTGAAGCGGCTGCTGTCCAGCGTGCCACCCATACCGATTATACGGTTTTTAGGTAATCCTGTTGATTGCAATGCCAGGTATGTCATGGTATCCATCGGGTTGCTGATCACAATAATGATAGCATTGGGAGAATGTTTCAGGATATTCTCACAAACACCTTTTACAATTCCTGCATTTACACCGATCAGTTCTTCACGGGTCATACCGGGCTTGCGTGGAAGGCCTGAAGTGATAACCACCACATCGCTGTTGGCTGTTTTTGAATAATCATTCGTACTGCCGGTGATCTTTGTATCAAAGCCAAGTAAAGTGGCTGTCTGCATCATATCCTGAGCCTTACCTTCTGCAATACCTTCTTTGATATCGAGTAAAACCAGTTCGTTACAAAGTTCTTTACGGGCAATATTATCAGCACAGGTTGCACCTACAGCACCAGCGCCTACAACAGTTACTTTCATGAGCTAATTAATTTATGAATGGAGAAAATATTTCGCCGCAAAGGTAGAGGAACAGCCTTGTTTTTATTATGATGAAAACGTTTATTTTTCAAATTCCTTCAACAGTTTTTCAACAGGAAGCAATCCTTCAAAAACTGAAATAAGTTCCTTTTTGCGGCTGTAAAATGCAAGAAAGGGAAGACTCTTTATCATAAAGAATGTGGGAAGAAAATAGTGTATATCCTGCCCCACAATGATATTCCTGTATTTGTCTAACTGGTACCTGGCACGGAAGGCCATCATTGTATCGAAAGGCATATTGGTAGCCATTACGATCCTGATATTTTTAAATTTATCTATGTGTTTGATGATATCTTCTGTCTCATGCCGGCAGTGTTCACATTGAGGATTAAATAGCACCAGCAGAACAGCTTCTTTTTTAGACAGATCATCTTTTGAAAAAAAGGAAATACTATCTGGTAAGAGCAATTTTACGGGAGGAAAGACAGGAAATCTTTTAAAGGGAGGCTGGATACTATCCGGCTGGGCGAAAGCTACATGTACAGACAAGAAGCAAATCATGATAAGAACCAACCTCTTCATACCTCAAAGATAGCAGCTAATGCGGGGTAACTTACCTGACGATAGTGACAAAACCTCTCCGGCTGATGAGGTTGCCTTTATAATCGATGGCTTCTGCCATCCACACGAAAGTGCCTGTTGGTTGTCGTATCCCATTTATTCTGCCATCCCAGCCTTTATTAGGATCTTGTGTGCTGAAGACTATCTGGCCCCAGCGGTTGAATACACGGAAGTACCTGAATTCTCTTATGCCAACAGGTATTGGTTTTAATACATCATTAAGTCCATTATCATCCGGTGTAAAGCCGGAAGGAACATATATCTCCGGTCCTTTATATGCTTTGATCAATATCTCGTCCATTCCTTCACAACCTTCGGGAGTTGTACCTGTTACCGTATACCGGAAATCATTTGGCAGAGTAGCTATTGGGTTAGCTACTGTCGGATCGTTTAAGAAATTAGCAGGCGACCAGGTATACTGTGTTACACCGGCATTGCCGAGTTCGATGGCCTGCAGTTGCACCGGTTGATTGATGGCGGCTACTGTATCTTTCCCTGCAAAAATTCTTACGGCCGGTGTCACGGTTACTTTTACATCATCAGGAGTAAGCGATGTACAGCCCCTTGCATCAGTTACCATTAGTGAGTAAGTGATGTTATTCGTTGCTTTTACAGAAGGTGAAGGGATATTGGCTGCCGTTGTCATGTAGGTAGAGGGAGACCATTGATAAGATACCCCACCGCTTCCATCCAGGTTAAATACTTTTCCAAAACAAACAGCAATATCAGCGCCGGCGTTTGGAACAGGTGCGGGCCATACATTTATCGTAACGGAATCAGTTCTTGTACAGATGCCTGTGGTGGCTGTCACATAATACACGGTGGTAGCTGCCGGTGAAGCTACAGGAGTCAAACTGGTAGCATTCTGCAAAGTAGCTGCCGGGGTCCATGCAAATGATGTGGCATTGGATACAGCTGTCATTAAGTGACTCGTACCTTCACAAATAGCCGCATCTGTTCCGGCATCGATCGTTACTGTATTATTCAATGGAATAACACCATTTTGCGATGCAAGACAACCGTTATTATCTTTTATCGTAACAGTATAGTTTCCCGCTATCAGGTTGAACGTATTACCCGGTTGAAAGTTTACTCCATCCTGTGAATAAGAGTAAGGAGCATTGCCACCACTGGCAGTAATGCTAAGCTGCCCGTCTGCGTTGCCTGAGCAACTGGCTGCGGTGATGGCAGCGTTATCGATCAATAAATCCGGGAAGGCCTGGTTTATAGTAACCATAACACTGTCGATGCAATTGGCATCCCTGATCTTAACTGCATAATTACCGGCAGGCAGATTGAAAAAACTGCTGTCGGATTGCCAGTTTACACCATCCAATGAGAACTGAACAGGCTGTATCCATTCTGGTCCTGCAGTTACCCGGATATTACCGGTAGCAGCATTGCGGCAATTAACATCCAGTTTTGATAACAGGGCTCCGTCCTTCCATTTCAGGAACACAGAATCTCTTGCATTACAAGTGCCCACGTTGGCGGTACATATATAAGTTGTTTCACTGTTAACCGGTGTGGCAACAGGGTCACGGATAGTTGTATTGCTTAATGTAGGATCAGGCAACCATTGGTATACGTCATAGCCTGCAGAAGCGGTGA
>JAKQEA010000076.1 GCA_029558715.1 Bacteroidota bacterium
GAAGTAACTTTGGAATATAACAAGGTCTTCCAACGCAAAAATGCTGTTGTTGAACAACTAGCTGGCGGAATAGAATATCTTTTTTCCCAGCGTGATATTCCCGTTATTAAAGCAACAGCTGTTTCCGTAGCCAAAGAAAGCAGTAAATATATTGTAACTATATCTACAGGAGAATGTTACAGTGCTGAATATTTGATTGTAGCTACAGGTAGTGAGGCAAAAGAACTCCCCGGCATTAAAATTGATGAAAAAGATATTCTTTCTTCAACAGGTATGTTAAAATTACAGGAACTTCCCAATGAACTTGTTATTGTAGGCGGAGGAGTTATAGGTTGTGAATTTGCCTCTATTTTTTCTGCTTTTGGAGTGCAGGTTACAATCATTGAATTTCTACCACGCATTATGGCTACTGAAGAAGAAGAAATTTCCAAACGACTAACTATGCAATTTAAGAAAACCGGAGTAAAGGTTTTAACCAATACGGGAGTGCAGGGAATTACGAAAAAGGAAAAACGCCTGGAATTGAAACTTAGTAACGAAACCACTCTCTCTGCTGATAAAGTTCTCTTATGCGTTGGCAGAAAACCAATTAATAACCTCAACTGGAAGGGAATTAACATCAGGAAGGAAAAAGATGCTATCTTAATTGATGATTTTATGCAGACCAGCTGTGATAAAATCTATGCTGTCGGCGATGTAACCGGAAAATTACAACTTGCTCATACTGCCGGTAAACAAGGTTTGATTGCTGTTGAACATATTGCCTCGCGTTTATATCCCGAAAAATATTCCGCTCCCAAAGAACCATTAAACTATATAAATATTCCCCGTTGCACTTTTACTCATCCGGAAATTGCTTCCGTTGGCTACACGGAAACGGAAGCAGAAAAGAAATTCGGAGAAATTGTTACCGGTAAATTTCCTTTTGCAGCAAATGGAAAAGCAGTGGCAATGGGTAATATTAACGGTTTTGTGAAAACCATTGCCCGTAAAGATACATCAGAACTTGTAGGAATGCATATTATGGGTCCCAATGCTGCAGAACTTATTGCGCAG
>JAKQEA010000122.1 GCA_029558715.1 Bacteroidota bacterium
TTATAAAATACTCCACGGCCGCAAAACCCTGCCGTTACTTTAATCTTTCTTTAACCAACAAAAACTTGCAGCCATCCGGCTTCCTGTATAATTTCAGCCCGGATTTAAACAGCCACACACTACCATGAACGCAAGCCCTTCTCCTGACGATGGCGACCCTGCCAAACAGTTTTTTTTACGATATGCTTTTCCTCTTTTTATTGTTTTTGCATTAATCACTCTCTCCTGTAACAATAAGGATACTAAAAAAGATACCCCCGCCCTGCCGTCAATTGACAGCACCCTGGTCAGGCAGCAACAACAAAAAGAAGCTGACTCCATCGCTAAAGCTGCTGTACCCAAAAAAAAGATCTATATCACTTTTGATGATGGTCCCAATAAGGGCACCCGCAATGTACTGGCCGCCGTGAAAGAAGAAAATATTGCCGCCAGCTTCTTTATTGTAGGCGAACATGTATTTGACAGCCCGAAACAAAAAGAAACCTGGGAACTGCTGAAAACCGACAGCACTATTCAACTATGCAACCACAGCTACACCCATGCTCATAACCGCTACACTTCCTTTTATGAACAACCGGCAGTAGTAGTGGCAGATTTTAAAAAATCACAGGAAACCCTGCACTACTCCAACAATATTGCCCGGATGCCCGGCCGTAATGCCTGGCGTATCGACTCTATAGATCACACGGATATTTATGAAAGCAAGGCCGCTATAGACTCTCTTCATAAAGCAGGATTTGCCATTATGGGCTGGGATATAGAGTGGATGTTTGACCACAAAACACTGGCGGTGGATACAGCCACCAGCTTATTACTGCGCCGTATCGATAATATGCTGGCAGCAGGTAAAACTAAAACTCCCGGTCACCTGGTGCTGCTTGCACATGACCAGGCCTTTCAAAAAACAGAAGATATAGAGAAACTGCATTTTGTTATTCAGCAATTAAAGAATAACCCGGACTATGAACTGGTTTTTGCCAGTAAATATCCCGGGGTGAAATAACTATTGCAATACCGCATGGCCGAACAATACAGAAAAATCCACACACCATATCAATACCCGGTTATTGGCTGTGTAATCTATATTACTGCTTAAGTCGTAAGAAAAATTTCCGGTAACGGCTTTTAAAGTACCCACCTCCTGGTATGGATTAGCAGAAGTATTCGGCGAAAGCCACACCCGTACATCAGGTCCGTTACCCGTACTCAGGTTTTCAAATACCAGTCTTACTACATTATCCGTTCCCCGCACTATCTTAACTGTACCACTGGTGGTTTTACTATTCGATACTAAGGTTCCTGTTTTAAGCACAGCATCGCCTTGTATCGGTTCTTCTATATTTTCTTCGGTGCTTTTTTTGCAAGAAGTTAATAAAATAACAGCCGATACGGCGGCAATAATGAGATGACGCATAAAACTTTTTTTAATAAGGTTTTAATTACTGCCCTGCGTACCAGGGGCTATATAGCCATGGCACACAAGGCAGGGTTTCACTTCATTTCTTTTTTACTTACAGCATTCTTTAGTGCCATAATAATTTTCTCCGCTGGCTCTGTCACACTTATTTTCTCAATCAGCTTACCGGTACCGGCATTTACAATCAATATTACTCCGGTAGCTGTTTCTTTTTTTACCGCCTTATAAATGTGTTTTTCCTTCAGCTCCATCTTCGACTTTTCCGTTGTATTATCATTGGTAAGGTCGTTCATTACAAACGCAATGGCTGAATTCTCAAACACCGGTATTACCTCCTTCATTATTTTACCGCCATTGGCCTGGCATACATGACACCAGTCGGCTTTATTCACTACCGCAATTGCCCGGGCAGGCTCTTGTGCTTGCAAAACAGTTGTTGTTAAAAACGTAGCAAGAAATACAAAAAGTAATTTTTTCATGTTTAATTTTTTTTATCTGTGACCGGGATATTCACCATTAAAATTTATAGAATTATCTCGTTGCTTATTTTTTTGTAAGGGTAATATTACCTGGTAGCCGTTCCTGTTGGAAAGCTGGTTGTATTCAGGTTCATATTGTATGTAACATGATCCATAGCAGGGCTTGGTATATTTCCAACCAATGGTTTTAGGAGAAATGGCGCCGGGCTGTTATCCGGAAAAGGCTCTACAGATATTACTGCTAATCCGCCTGATAAATTTGTAGGGAAGGTGGTACCTGCTGGCGCATTCATTATAAAATCTTCTCCAGGAAACGGAGGCGCCATAGCTGTGCCGGAAAACGGAGCGGCGCCATCTGAACCTGATGCAGCCGTAAAAGTTCCCGTTGTAACAGGTATCCCATTTATTAATGCCCAGCCTTCATAGCGCCAGCCAGCAGGCAACGCAGGTAATGATAAGCCTGTTGTGGGAGAACCCGTCATCAGGCTAAGAAACCATAAACCACTTAGTTCATCCGTTGTTGATGTTGTCGTGGGTGTGGCTAAAACATATTTACCTGTGGCCGTCGAAAACATAGTGTTTAAAGCAGCCGGGTGCCCTATACTAAGTGCCGCATTACTGCTGCTAAAATCTCCACCCATTAATTTTTGTTCGCTGGGGGCAGGGTTTGCATCCGGAAAAGGCTCTACGGTTAATACAAAGGCTGCTGCGTTTTCCAACTGGATTCTATCCACATCAAATGATGTTTGAGATAATTGCCCTGAAGCATTTACCGTAAATGTACCAGTGGAAACAGGTGTACCGTTTACGACCAGCCACCCTTCATAACGAGCTGCCGGCCCTAGATCCTCCAGGCCACTGATATTCAGGTTTAGTGGTAAAGTGTTATCATCTTTTTCTTTTTTGCAGGAAAAAAGAAATAATGCAAGTATGGATACAACAGCAAATGGTTTTATGTTCATATAAAAGTTTTAGATACCCGGTAGTTACCGGTTAGTTTGAATAAATATTTTTTGTCTGAATAAAATGGCAAATGCCGTTTTCACAGGTATAAGATTAACAAACTGCAGGCTGCAAAATCATACCGGGAAATTTGATTTACGGTATATCTAAACAGATTTTACAAAATTCCTGCTGCAAAAAACATAGCCATAATAATGGTGGATGAAAAGAAGATTACTCCGGCTATCAGTGTTTTAGCGTTAATCATTTTTTCTTTCATAAAGTTTGGTTTGTGCCCCTGGTAATGGCGGTTAATATTGTGCTATACGGCCGGATGATGAAGCCGGACAGCATGATACAAAGGGAAAACAAGAACTGATTGGTAAGGCCTTACTATATCACTTACACAAAAGCTTTGAAAAAGGTTTTGCTGAAAAAAAATATTTAATTAATTTCTTTCCGCCATTTTTTTTGATATTTACTTTCTGAAACAAAAACATTGACCCTGAATAGCTATACGGAAAAAGAACTGACAGAGGCACTAAAAAAGCATGACAATGCTGCTTACCGTCATTTATATATGAATTACAGGGGGGCATTATATAATAATATACTGCAGATAATACCGGATACAGAAACTGCTGCAGATGTTTTGCAGGAAGCGTTTATACAGATATGGAAGAACATAGATAAGTACGATGAAAATAAAGGACGGCTTTTTACCTGGATGCTGAAGCTTACCCGCAATATGGCCATCAACCAGACCCGTATCAAAAATTTTAAGGTACACAGTAAAAACGAAGAGCTGACTAATTACGTTTCTGTAATAGATAATAAGACACCGCAACTGACGGCTATAAACCATATTGGCTTGCGGCAACAGGTGCATAAGTTAAGAAAAGAATTAAAAGACGTAATAGAGCTTTCGTATTTTGAAGGCCTTAAACAGGAAGAGATTTCAGAAATATTAAAAATCCCTCTTGGTACCGTAAAATCCCGTATCAGGATGGCAGTAATTGAATTAAGGAAAGAATTTTTATAAATGGATATTCAGCAATACATAGCATCGGGCATTATTGAAATGTATGTAATGGGACTTTGTTCTCCGGAGGAAGAAAAAGAACTGGAACAGTTACAGCATCAGCATCCTGAACTGCAGGAAGCCATCCTGCAATATGAAAAAGAGATGGAAGACAAGATGCTACAAAACAGTACTCTTCCAACTGCTGAAACAGATAAAAGAATTTTAAAAAAGCTAGAATCGCTCCAGGCGCCGGTAATACCAATTACTTCTGCCATAACCGGCAAAAGAATAAACTGGCTGAAACCAGTCGCTGCAGCCGCCGTACTGCTGTTGGGTATAAGTGCTTACTTCAACTACTCCCTATACAATAAAAACAAGAAACAGGAGGCGTTGATAGCTGCTTCCACCAGTTCCCCTTTACCTGCCGGTGATTATGCAGTAATTACCAATCCATCCATCACACCGGTGGCTATGTATGGTGTGGGCACACATACTATTTGCCGCTGCACCATGTTCTGGGATAAACAAACCGGCAAGGCGTACATCATGATTCATCATTTACCAAAATCTTCCTCTTCCAGGGATTACCAGCTTTGGGCCGAAGTAGATGGAAGGACGGTGAGTGTAGGTATTATTAATGATGAAATCAGGGGCCGTTTCATTGAAGTAACCAATGTACCGGGTCATTCTGTTGCATTTAAAGTCACCCTCGAAAATGCAGGTGGTGCTCAAACACCTACTATCGCCGAAACTTATCTTGAAGGAAAAATATAAACGCCTTTACCCGGTCTTGCCAAAACTTTTCTCCCCTTTATGCTGTATATAGCATAAAGCATATGAGAATAATTGTAATACTATCATGGTCAGTTTTTTTGCTGACCTGCTATAATAGCATGGCCCAGGGATGCAGTGATGCAGGAGTTTGTACCATACATTCAATAAAGATGTTATCCAAAACAGATGAAGAAAGTACAGGGAGAAAAGCCATGAACCGGTTTAGTGCCGGAACAGGATTTGCAAAAGGAGAACGAAACACAAATATCTACACCTTACAGTTTGAATATTCAAGGCAACTTGCCAGGGAATATACAATTACCGGAAAATTGAATTATAACTTTATTAAGGGTGAACTCGGACAGACCAGCGGTCCTGGTGATTTTTTTCTTACACTGGAAAAAAAAATCACAACGCATACAAAGTGGACAAAATCGGTGTTTGGAGGCATCAAAATACCAATCAGTAATGCCAATAAAACAAAAAACGGAGCAGGCCTTCCAATGGTATACCAGCCGGGATTGGGCACCACCGATTTACTTCTTGGATTTGGACTCACTGATGAAAAGCTCGCCATTACACTGGCATGGCAACAACCGCTGAGCGGAGCTAACAAGAATAGCTTCCTTTCATCAAGGTTCACCTCACATATGGCCGCCGTCTATTATCCCGGCTCCAATCAATTCATCCGGAAGTCTGATATTGTAATACGTTTATCCAGGAATTTCAGGCCGGGCAACCGTTTCTTATTACAGCCCGGATTACTTGCTATCGGGCATACCGGCGCAGACAGTTATGAAGATGAAACCGGGAACAGGAAA
>JAKQEA010000151.1 GCA_029558715.1 Bacteroidota bacterium
CTTTACTGAGCAGCATGCAGGGCAAACCCGCAAAGTATTATTTGAAGGGCATGATAAGACAGGTATGATGGAAGGATACACCGATAATTATATCCGCATCACCACTCCTTACAGGAAAGAATGGGTGAATGAAATAGTGGATTGGGAAATCTGATCCACCATTCAATAGCCGGCTTTTTGTTGCTCTTCTTTTTGCTTCTTCTCCAGCTTTCTGAAATAGCCACGTAACAAGAAATTATGCTTTAATGCCTCCATTACCTGGTTAAATGAAGCTGTACCTTTTTCAATATTAGACAGGCTGTTGTTCAGGTTTATTACAATCGAAGAGTCTTTCAAAATAGCATGTGCAGGCCCTTTGCCCGTATTTACATCTTGTTTAATGGTCTCTGCAATCCTTGTGAGTTGTTTAGCCAGTTCATCAGCATGGTCACCAACCTGCTGAATCCTGACTACTGCTTCGTTCAGATTATAAGCAATAGTCGTATCTGTAAGTATTGCTCCCAACGAACCTTTTCCAGCTTTAACATCATTAATTATTTCATGAATATCTGCTACCATTTTATCAGCATTGACTGCGGCATGCCTGATGCTTACAGCAGAAGCTCTCAGGTTGTTGGGCAATGTTTCATCGCTTAAAAGTTTCCAGAGTGCTGAACTGCTATTGATCCGGAGAAAAGTCATTTTAAGCTCTTCTGAAACATCTTTAATATTCCTGTTCGTTTTATCCAATGTCTCCAGCATGTCGTCTGTACTGGTACTTTTTTTAGTTACCAACAGGTCTCCGTCCTGAGCCAGTGGTGAGCCATCTTTCGCAGGTGCAATATTCAGAATCCTGTTGCCCATTAATCCATCTGTACTCATACTCACAATATCGCTCATGTGGATATAATTTTTCATTTTGGTATCGATCAGCATTGAAACTTCGATAAGGGTGTCGTTCAATATTTTTACCTTTTTTACGGTACCCACCTGTATTCCTGCATATCGTATATTATTGCCTGAGGTAAGTCCATGAACATTATCAAATCGCACCCGAAGGGTGTAATTGCTTCCAAACATATTGGTATCCTTGCCAATCATGTATAACGAAAATATCATGACCAGTAATCCCACCAGCGCAAATATTCCTAACTTGACATTATTGATTGTTTTCTTTGCCATTATTCAAAGAATTGTTTGACTTTAGGATCTTTGTTTTCTTTTAGTTCTTCATAGGTGCCTGTTGTATAACATCGGCCATCAATCAACATAACAATTTTGTCTGAAGTTGCTCTGATGCAATTCATGTCATGTGAAATTATGAGGGCTGATGTATTGTATTTCTCTCCCATTTCCTTAATAAGATTACTGATGCCTTTCGCAGTAATAGGATCAAGGCCTGTTGTCGGTTCATCATATAAAATAATTTCCGGATCAAGAATTAGCGTTCTTGCCAAAGCAATTCTTTTGCGCATTCCGCCAGACAATTCTGCCGGCATCATATCAACTGTGTGCAACAAACCAACATTATTAAGGACCTCTATAACTTTTCTTTCAGTTTCAGCAACTGTAATCTTTATCCAGTGCCTTCTGAGAGGGAATTCAAGATTTTCCCTTACAGTCATCGAATCATAAAGGGCATTACTTTGAAACAGGAAGCCAACCTTTGTTCGTATTTCATCCAGTTCCCGGATATTCATTTCATCAATATTCTGCCCCAAAACATTTATTCTGCCACGGTCTGGTGTAAGTAACCCGATGATACATTTAATAAGTACTGATTTACCTGAACCCGATTTTCCCAACACCGCCACATTTTCTCCTTTATTTAATTCCAGATCAAAATCCACCAACACATGATTATCCCCGAATGATTTACAGAGCTTTTCTATCACCAGTACTTTTTCAACAGGCATTTTCTTAATCGACATGTTTTCTATGGTCTGTACTTTTCCCATTAGCTTAGTTAAGTCCAAATAGGTCAGTAATTTGAACGGCCAGCAGATCCAGGATAAAAATCAAAACAGAACTTACTACCACCGCCGAATTTGCGGAGCGGCCAACACCTTCTGTGCCTTTCTTGGAATTAAATCCTTTAAAGCATCCAACAATACCTACAGCAAATCCGAAAAAATAAGTTTTTATAAACGCCGGAATAAAATCATCAAACGACAAAGCATCAAAAACCTGTTTAAAGAACAAATCCAGACTTGTTACCCCCTTTATATTTACCCCTAAATAAGAGCCATAAAGAGAAATGGCATCACTTAATAAAACCAGCACCGGCAACATAAGGGTGGCTGCCAGTACCCTGGTTACAACGAGGAATTTAAAGGGATTGGTACCGCTCACTTCCATTGCATCAATTTGCTCAGTCACCCTCATGCTGCCTAACTCTGCGCCAATGCTGCTTCCGATTTTTCCGGCAAAGATCAGAGCTGTGATAACAGGCCCTATTTCCCGTACAACTGCAATACTTACCATGGCCGGTAACTGGCTTTCCGCACCATAGCTGATCAGTGAGGGGCGTAACTGCATTGTCAATACCAAACCCATGATGAAACCGGTAAGCCCAACAAGTGGAAGTGATTTGTAACCGATAATATAGCACTGACGCAGCAGTTCCGAAATCTCATAACGGGGCTTGAATCCCTGTGAAAAGAATCGACCTGTAAACCGGCTCAACTCGCCGGTCTCATTCAGGAATCGTTGCCATGTTCGGGGCAAAGACATACCTTATTATTCTGCACAAAATTTAAGCAATTAGCGGTATTTTTTAATGAAGCTGGTCATTAAATGGTGTGAGAGTTATCAATAATAGAAAGCGAAGTTGAGCTTGATAGTTCCGATAACATTTAGCCAAACATGCATCTACCGTTATATCAAAGTGATGGAATTTAGAGGTACCATATGAATCGGGCCAAACCGAAGACTACTGTTATAAAAAGGTGGAACGTACTGGACTCGAACCAGTGACCCCTACTCTGTCAAAGTAGTGCTCTGAACCAACTGAGCTAACGTTCCAGAAGTGATAAAATTAAGAGTTTTCAACATTCTTTTTTTCACCAAAGCAACTTTCCTAGCTTTAAACTGTCATTTAGTGTATGCAGAAATACCAGGTCACCATAAAATTCGAAATAAGTGATGAGTTCATGGACCTGGTGCCACCTCACCGCACTTATATCAACTTTCTTATTAATAATGGAACCATTGACCATTATGCAGTTAGCATGGAGACGCAACGGTCGTGGATAACACTGAATGCAGAAGATAAAAAAGAAGTGGAAACCTTATTGCAAAAATCTCCCCTCTTTAAATTCTGGACTTTCGAGATCGATGAATTGTTTGTACTTGATGGCCAGCATTACAGGCTGCCGGAAGTAAATCCCAACTAAATTATTTTTTAGCTGCCCATTTAGGTTTATGCTTCATGACTTTCTTATAAACCGGGCAATTGGCAATATGTGCACCGGGCAGGTAACCTGTACTCATCAAAAATTCATTTACAATTTCTCCTCCGGTGAAACGAAATGTTGTTTTAAATAATTTTACCCACTCTTCTTTGGTCTTGGGATGATGTTTATCCAGCCATTTTTTGAATGATCCTTCTTCCTTTTGTATAAGTTTTATGGCTTTTGCATTATGCACAGCGGCTTCAATCTTGAGCCGGTTTCGGATAATACCGGCATCCTGCATCAGCTTTTCTTTTTTCTTATCCGTGTAACGGGCTACTTTATCAATGTTAAAATCATCAAAGGCCTTAAAGAAATTTTCTTTCTTCTTCAGAATCGTCTCCCAGCTCAAACCAGCCTGGTTTATTTCCAGCACCAGCCTTGCAAAAAGAAGGTTATCATCATCAATTGGGAAACCATATTCGTTATCATGATAATAACGGTGCACAGTCTCCTTACCGGCATGCTGAACAAAATCGCAATAAGTGGTTGCCATAAATGAAAAATCCCGCTCTCGTTTCAAACAAGACGGGACTTGTGGGAGTTGACGGGATCGAACCGCCGACCCTCTGCTTGTAAGGCAGATGCTCTGAACCAGCTGAGCTAAACTCCCTTTTTTATTGGGAGTGCAAAGATAAGGATGTGAGCTTTTTAGCCAAATTTTTTTTCAACTATGCGGAGGCTCCCACAACTCAATTTTATTCCCTTCCGGATCCAGTATCCAGCCAAATTTCCCATATTCTTCATCCATCGGTTCTCCAACAATTGTGACCCCTTCCTCTTTTAAGACAGCAAGCAATGCGAAAAGGTCTTTTACAATAAAATTGATCATAACTGGTTTATCACTTGGTGCAAAATAGTTAGCATCTTTTGTGAAAAAAGAGAACACATTGTATCCTTCCTTTTTAGAACCGTCTTTATTTGAGAAGGGCCAGACTGTATAAGTGCTCCCTCCAAAGGATATACCCAGGTGTTTTTCATACCAGAGTGCCAGTTCTTTCGGGTTGTTGACTTTTATGAACGGGCCGCCCAGCCCGATTACTCTTTCCATATTCTTGATTTGAATTAAAATTACAAAAACTTACTACAGGCAGGCTATTATTAATATCCCGCAATAATTTTTACTTTTGTACCAATGCTGAATACAAAGAATGATATACAAACTGACAGCCAGCAAGAAACAGATGTGCTGACCATGACAGAAGATCCCTGTCACCTGGTTGTCTGGAATGATGAGGTCAATACGTTTGAATGGGTGATCGAGACATTGATGCATGTTTGCGGACACTCACATGAGCAGGCTGAACAATGCTCTTATATTATACACTTCAGGGGAAAGTATGCTGTAAAGAACGGGACATATGATGACCTGAAACCACAATGTGATGCTATCACCGAAAGAGGGATCAATGCTACTATTGAAGTGATCGCCGGTTAATTTCCCATCAACAATTCATGGCCATTTTTGCACTTGATAAAGAACTTGTTTTTCCGCCAGTTCATTTATCAGAACCTGATGGTCTGCTGGCTATGGGCGGCGATCTATCAGTTGAAAGACTCCTGCTCGCTTACCAAAGCGGCATTTTCCCCTGGTATGAAGGAGAGCATATTCTCTGGTGGAGCCCCGATCCCCGGTTTGTCTTATTTCCTGGTGAATTGAAGGTGAGTAAGAATATAAAGCCCTTACTGAAGCGAAACGAGTTTGATTTTACAGTCAATAAAGCTTTCAAACAAGTCATCCATAATTGTAAAGAAACAAAAAGATCCGGCCAGGAAGGAACCTGGATAACGGATGAAGTGGAAAAAGCCTACTGTAGCCTGCATGAATTGGGTTTTGCGCACAGCGCTGAAGTTTGGAAAGATCATGAGTTAGTGGGAGGACTATATGGCATCCGGTTAGGAAAAGTTTTTTTTGGTGAAAGTATGTTTAGCAAGCGCAGTAATGCATCACGGTTTGCTTTTACCAGGTATATGCAGTTATTAAAAGAAGAAGGTATCCTGTTGATAGACTGCCAGGTCTATACAGAATACCTTGAAAGTTTTGGGGCCAGGATGATCCCGAGAAAAGAGTTTATTCTGCTTCTTCAGAATTTACTGCCCAGGTAATGGGGTAACATGGCTCTCCATGTATCCCAGTCGTGTGGCCATTCTTCTCCCCATACATCCAATTCATACCAGATGCCCTTGTCATATAATATCTTGGCAAATTTGCCGCTGCTGGAAGGATCTTCATAAGATCCGCTTCCGGTAACGATATGAATATTCTTACTTCTTCTTATTTGCTCCAAAACCGAATGATCGCTCAGATTTGGCATAAAATGCATCGGGCTGTTATAATATACATCATCGTCATAGTGGCCCTTGGTATATTCAGTAAGATCATACACACCGCTCATTGCTATTACCCCATTAATGATATCAGGCCTCTTTAAAAACAGGTTCATACTGTGTAAAGCACCAAAAGATGCCCCACAGGTAATAATTGGGGTGTCATGGCTGGTATTGTGACGGATAAAGGGTACCACCTCATTAAACACATAATCATTCCATTGCTGGTGACGAATAGATTTATGCCGGGGGTCCATATGATTGTTCAGCCAGCTTTCGTTATTGATACTGTCAATAGAAAAGACCTTTACCTTACCCTCATTTATAAATGGGGCAATATGATGCATCAACTGGAACCGTTCATACTCAAGATAGTCAGCTGCTGCAGTTGGCACCAGCAGCAAGGCAAATCCATAATCACCATAGGTTGCTATAGGCATGTCTTTGTTCAGGGAGGGGCTATACCAGGAATTCAATTCTTTTTTCATCGTTAATACTTTACATTTTAAATGAAGCTGATCAGAAACGGCAAAAGTGAAACTCTTTTTTGACATTCATTTCAAAATCTGGCCATATCTGCAACCTCCGAGGCATTTTAGCGGTCAATGAGTCAATCGTAATTCTACGAGATAATTTTCCCGTAATATTACTTGGTATATTAACAAAGTAATATTACTTTTAGTTTTCAGTATTTTTACTGTTTATATAAAATAATTGGTTTTCAAAGATTTCAAATCCTAGGCCTGTATTGATTTTTTTACTTCTAATTCCTATCTGAACCTCTCTTTCCTGATACTATGGACGACCTGTTTTGTGTAATACCCTTTATTAAAGCTGTATATACCAAGCCTTGATAAAGACGCAAATTAACTTGTCACTTATGAGTAATGAATCTATCCGTATCATGCTGGTTGATGATCACCAATTGGTCCGTGAATCCTGGAAATTGCTGCTGGAGAATAATCCCCGGTTTCATGTCATAGCAGATTGCGATAACGGCAATACAGCCCTTGAGCAGGTACAATCACTCAACCCGGATATAATGCTGGTCGATATAAACATGTCTCCTGTTAACGGGTTTGAGATTACCAGGCGCATCATCGAAACAATGCCAATGGCAAAGATCATTGGTCTTTCCGTACATAACCAACCGAAGTATGCCACCCGGATGATGGAATTAGGGGCCAGGGGATTTCTGACCAAAACCTCACCTTTAGAAGAAATTAATGAAGGTATTATTGCTGTACACAGAGGAGAATACTATATCTGTGAAGAAGTAAGACGACACCTGCCACCTGCTGAATAAAACACCTCTCTCATCATATGCTTACAGTTTCAATTTCTACCTAAAACCCGGTAAATTTGCGGCCTTACATGTACTGCGTAACCTTTATTGCCGGTTACTTCATTAAAACCGTAAGAGTAGTAGTATGGAATTGAGCAAGAATTTCGATCACAGTGCTGCCGAACAGAAATGGTACCAGCATTGGCTGGATAAAAAATACTTTCATAGTGAGCCGGATGGCCGTGAGCCTTATACTGTTGTAATACCCCCTCCTAATGTAACAGGTGTGTTGCATATGGGCCATTGCCTCAATAATACCATACAGGATATTTTGGTACGACGTGCAAGAATGGAAGGAAAAAATGCCTGTTGGGTTCCGGGAACCGATCATGCTTCTATTGCTACTGAAGCCAAAGTAGTACAGATGCTTCGTGAAAGAGGAATAGCCAAATCATCACTGAGCCGGGAAGACTTTTTGAAATATGCCTGGGAATGGAAAGAAAAATATGGGGGCATCATTCTGCAACAACTTAAAAAATTAGGCTGCAGCCTCGACTGGAACCGGACATCCTTTACTATGGATGACAGTTATTATAATGCCGTAATTAAAACTTTTACTGACTTATACAATAAAGGGCTTATCTACCGGGGCAAAAGAATGGTAAACTGGGACCCGGTAAGCCAAACGGCGCTGAGCGATGAAGAAGTAATATTCAAAGAAGTTGATTCCAAACTTTACTTTGTAACCTACAAACTAACCGACGGTAGCGGGGGAATCACCGTTGCTACTACCAGGCCTGAAACGATACTGGGTGATGTGGCCATTTTTGTAAACCCTGGTGATGAGCGATACACTCATTTGGTGGGTAAAGAAGTAATCGTTCCTATCATCAACAGGAAAATCCCCATCATAGCTGATGACTATGTAACTACTGAATTTGGTACTGGTGCATTGAAGGTTACACCTGCACATGATAAGAATGATAATATGCTGGGAGCAAAACACCAGCTTAGATCAATTGATACCTTAGATGCAACCGGAAAATTCAGTATAGAAGAGTTATTGGAGGACAATCCTTCTGAACAGGTTTTATCATATGTGGGTATTGATCGTTTTGCACTCCGCAAAATAATGGCTGAAGATATCGCTGCGCTCGGGCAATTAGAAAAGACCGAAGATTATAAAGGACAAGTAGGCACCAGTGAACGTACCGGGGCGATAATTGAGAATAAGCTTTCGCTGCAGTGGTTTTTAAATATGAATGAATTCCTGGAAAGAAACCCGGAAATCCTGGAAAATGTAATGAATGATACTATTACATTTCATCCTGCAAAACTTAAAAACACTTACAGGCACTGGCTGGAAAATATTAAAGACTGGTGCATAAGCCGCCAGCTTTGGTGGGGACAGCGTATACCAGCCTGGTATGATGAAGAAGGAAATGTATATGTGGCCGAAAGCCTTGAAGCATTACACAAACAACAACCAGTCACAAACAATTTAACCCTGACACAAGACGAGGATGTACTTGATACCTGGTTCAGCAGTTGGTTGTGGCCGATGGAAGTATTTAAAGGTATCAGTGATCCGGGTAATAAAGATGTGAACTACTATTACCCCTCTACTACATTGGTGACCGGCCAGGATATTATTTTTTTCTGGGTAGCAAGAATGATAATGGCCGGGTACGAATACAAAAAAGAAAAGCCATTCAGGGATGTTTACTTTACAGGAATGGTTAGAGACAAGCAGGGAAGAAAAATGAGCAAGCAACTGGGCAATTCACCCGACCTGCTGGAAATGATCGATAAGGATGGCGCTGATGCAGTGAGATTTGGTATAATGATCTCTTCCCCGGCCGGCAATGACCTGATGTGGGACCCGGCGGGTAATGAACAAGGTAAATTCTTTATCAATAAAATCTGGAATGCGCTGAAGCTGGTGAAGATGTGGGAAGGGAAACAGTCAACAGACATCAGCCCACAGTCCACAGAGAATAACTTCGCAATAACATGGTTTGAAAACCGGTTGACTGAAGTAAGAACCCTGTTAGATGAGCAGTTTAAAGATTTCAGGTTGAGTGAATCTTTAAAAACCATTTACTCCCTCATCTGGGATGATTTCTGCAGTTGGTACCTGGAATGGGTAAAACCAGGTTTTGAGCAACCAATTGATAAAGTTGTATATGAGAAAACAGTAGCCTTTTTTGAAGACCTGATGCAGTTACTGCATCCTTTCATGCCATTTGTTACAGAAGAGATCTATCATCAGCTAAGAGAACAAACCATCGACCTTACTATCAAACAATTTGCTGCTGTAAATACAGCTGATAAGAGAATATTGGCAGATGCTTCCTTGCTAAAGGAAGTGATCACAGGAATAAGAGATGCAAGAAACAAAAATCAGTTGAAGCCAAAAGATTCAATCCGTCTTCATATCCTTACAGAGAATAAAGGAACATATAAAGGAATTGAAGATATTCTGACAAAACAGGTAAATGCAGAATCTGTTTTTTACACAGCTGATAACGTACCCAACAGCATCACTGTAGTAATTCAAAAAGATAAATTCTTTCTTGAAACGACAACTGCTTTAGACACGGCTTCCCAAAAACAACAACTTGAAAAAGACCTTGACTACCTGAAAGGTTTCCTGGTATCAGTTGAAAAAAAACTGGGTAATGAACGTTTTGTGCAAAATGCCAAACCAGAAGTTATCGAAGTTGAAAGAAAGAAAAAGGCAGATGCCGAAGCCAAAATCAAAGTGATTGAGGAAAGCCTGGCTTCGCTGTAGTTTTCAGCAGAAAGATCAGGAGAAAATTTTTTATACTAAAAATACCCACTCAGTAATATTCCTCAAAATACATGACTGAACGTTAATCTCATCTTGGTATAATACTTACAGGAAGTATGAACTCGAATACAGTTCCTTTAAATCCGTCAAACTGGTCCTGGTCAAATAACCTGCTTATTCTGAAACCAAAAGTCAGCGGATATTGATTCCACCACCTGGTATCAACAAACAACTCGCCTCCAACACTTCGCTGTTCCCTTGTTTGTGTTTTGTCTCTTGAATAGACCCTGGTGAAATCATAAAAGGCATTGACCCTGATGCGCTGCAGGTATAAAATATTACCAAATCCCCAATCAGGATAGACCAGGGGAAAATGATAATTAGCAGATAGCCTCCACATCCGGGAGAAATATCTTCCGGTATACCCCCTGGAATAAGAAAAACGGTTGGCAAAAGAAACCTGCGACAAAGTATCTCTCTCCTGCCATGAACCTGACAGCAACAAATTGTGTGTGGACATCAGGCCAGGGATATATAATGAGGCGCTACTATTGAATTGTGCCCCCTCATAACTTGTTATAACATGCCGGTAAGAAGAAGATAAAGACCAGGCAAATCTTGGATAAATATGTTGTACCGCTCTTTGTATCTGCTGGCTCCATGATATAGCATGAGATAAGTAGCTGAAAGAAGTGTTTCCCAAAGAGTCTTTAAAAAATCCTTTATTAAATTCATTCCTCAGCACATAAAAGCTGCTGGCACTAAAATTTTTAAAGGTTTTGCCACTTGTATAGCTTAATGGAATGCTTAAACCAATACGGCTGTCTAACTGATTCCATATGCGCAGGCGGTTACCCACCACATCTTCCCGGTTGAAGGTAAGTTCGGTTCCTAAATTCAGATAAGGGAACAAGGCTCCGTATACGGTTCCAAAACCTACAGCACTGGTCTTTTCATTTTCATTATACAAATAATAAAGCTCCGTTTGC